>CAZLNF010000013.1:0-19700 GCA_964560885.1 uncultured Actinomyces sp.
ACGAGCTCGCTAAAGAGCTCGGAGTCGAGAGCAAGGTCGTGCTCGCCAAGTTGGCGGAGCTCGGCGAATTCGTGCGCTCGGCATCATCCACGGTCGAAGCGCCCGTCGTCCGCAAGCTCAAGGACGCCATGCCGGCTGCGCCGGCTGCCGAGGCGAAGCCAAAGCGCGCCACCAAGAAGGCGGCCGCACCCAAGGAGCCGCCACCCGCGCCCGACGGGGACGCAGCGGTTGCTGTTGCGGCTGTTGTCGAGGCGCCTGCCGTGTCAGAGCCCCCTCCTGCGCCCCCCGCCGCAGAGCCGAGCGCGCCCGCTGCGGCTGCGGCCCCCACCCAGCCGGGCTCCGACGAGGCCGAGCCTCCGCGTCCGGCGCGCCCCGCAGGACCGCGCCCGGGCAACAACCCCTTCACGGGCAACGTCGCCGCCCGCGAGGCACCTCGACCTGCAGCCCCGCGCCCCGGCAACAACCCCTTCACCGGCAATACGGGCATGGGCCGCGCCGCGCCTGCGGTGCCCGGCATCCCTCGGCCGACCCCGGGCATGATGCCTCGGGTCCCTGGTGTGCCCAGGCCCGCGACACGTCCCGGCGGTGCGCCCGGCGGGGCACCCGGTCGTCCCGGCGGTGCCCCTGGTCGTCCCGGCGGTGCCCCTGGTCGTCCCGGCGGCGCCCCCGGCGGTCGCGGACCGGGTCGCCCGGGCGGCGGCTTCGGTGGTGGCCCCGGTGGTGGCGGTCCCGGCGGTGCGCCAGGTGGCGCCCCCGGTGGTGGCTTTGCCGGTCGTCCTGGAGGCCGTGGTGGCCCCGGTGGTCGCGGTGGCACCGCCGGTGCCTTCGGCAAGCCGGGTGGTCGGCCTTCACGTGGCCGCAAGTCCAAGCGCGCCAAGCGCCAGGAATTCGACAACATGCAGGCACCGACGATCGGTGGGGTGCGTCTGCCCCGCGGCAACGGTCAGGTGGTGCGCCTGCCCCGCGGTGCGAGCCTCACCGACTTCGCAGAGAAGATCGATGCGAGCCCCGCAGACCTCGTGACCGTGCTCTTCAAGCTCGGCGAGATGGTCACCGCGACCCAGTCGGTCGATGACGACACCCTGAAGCTCCTCGGTGGCGAGCTGGACTTCGACGTCCAGGTCGTCTCCCCGGAGGACGAGGACCGCGAGTTGCTGGAGTCCTTCTCCCTCGACTTCGGCGAGGACGAGGGCGATGAGGCGGATCTCATGCCGCGTCCGCCCGTCGTCACGGTCATGGGTCACGTCGATCACGGCAAGACGAAGCTGCTCGACGCTATCCGCAAGACCAATGTGGTCGCCGGGGAGGCGGGTGGCATCACCCAGCACATCGGCGCCTACCAGATCATCGCCCACCCGGGCGAAGGCGAGCGGCCCATCACCTTCATCGATACGCCGGGCCACGAGGCCTTCACCGCGATGCGTGCTCGCGGAGCGCAGGTCACCGACATCGCCGTGCTCGTCGTCGCTGCCGATGACGGCGTGAAGCCCCAGACCATCGAGGCGCTCAACCACGCCCAGGCGGCTGAGGTGCCGATCGTCGTCGCGGTCAACAAGGTCGACAAGGAGGGTGCTGATCCCTCCAAGGTGCGTGGTCAGCTCACCGAGTTCGGACTCGTAGCCGAGGAGTACGGCGGCGAGACGATGTTCGTTGACGTGTCCGCGGTGAAGGGCAGCGGAATCGACGACCTCCTTGAGGCGATCCTGCTCACGGCCGACGCTGCCCTCGACCTGCGTGCCAACCCGGATCAAGATGCCCAGGGCGTCGCGATCGAGGCTCACCTCGACCGCGGCCGGGGTCCCGTGGCCACCGTTCTGGTCCAGCGCGGCACCCTGCGTCCGGGCGACTCGATCGTCGCCGGCGACGCCTACGGCCGCGTCCGCGCCATGCTCGACGAGGACGGCCAGCCGGTCGATGTCGCCCTGCCGTCCCGCCCCGTGCAGGTGCTCGGCCTTACCTCGGTGCCCGGGGCAGGTGACACCTTCCTCGTCGTCGAGGAGGACCGGACTGCCCGGCAGATCGCCCAGACCCGCCAGGCACGAGAGCGCAATGCGCAGCTCGCCAAGTCACGTGCCCGGCGCACGCTCGAGGACTTCCTCAAGAGCCTGGAGGAGGGCGAGCGTCCCGAACTCAATCTCATCCTCAAGGGCGATGTCTCCGGCTCGGTCGAGGCTCTCGAGGACGCCCTGCTCAAGATCGAGGTGGGCGACGGCGTCTCACTGCGCGTCATCCATCGCGGTGTGGGTGCGATCACCAAGAGTGACGTCACCTTGGCCAGTGCCTCGGATGCGGTCGTGGTGGGCTTCAATGTCCGCCCCGAGGGCAAGGTCGCGGAGTATGCCTCGCAAGAGGGTGTCGATGTCCGCTTCTACTCCGTCATCTACCAGGCGATCGACGAGATCGAGTCGGCACTGCGCGGCATGCTCAAGCCCGAGTACGAGGAAGTGCAGCTCGGCACCGCTGAGGTGCGCGAGGTCTTCAAGTCCTCGAAGTTCGGCACTATCGCCGGCTGCCTCGTGCGCTCGGGCGACATTCGCCGCAACTCCAAGGCTCGCCTGGTCCGCGACGGAACGGTGGTGGCCAACGATCTCTCCATCGCGACGCTGCGGCGGTTCAAGGACGACGTCACCGAGGTCCGCGAGGGCTTCGAGTGCGGTATCAACCTCGGCACCTACGGCGATGTCAAGGTCGACGACGTGATCGAGACCTACGAGATGCGCGAGAAGGCACGCGCCTAGGGTCCCGATCGTGTTCGTGGCGACCTGCGAGATGGACATCCTCCTCGGCGACGTCCACTCGCTGAAGGGAAAGCGAGCCGTGGTGAAGCCGATCGTCAAGGAACTGCGTAGGAGGTTCGAGGTGGCGGTTGCCGAGACCGACTACCAGGACCTCCACAGGAGGGCCTTGATCACGGTCGCCGCTGTCTCGGGGGATGCTGCGCACGCGCAGAGCGTGGTGGACGGATGTGAGGAGTGGGTCTCCGGTCACCCGGAGATCACGCTGGTGGGAGCCCGCCGACGATGGTTCGGCGGCGATGACGAAGGAGTGCGCTGATGGCCTCGGAGGCACGAGCTCGCAAGCTCGCGGACCGCGTCCGCGAAATCGTCGCTGAGACCTTGGAGATGAAGGTCAAGGATCCGCGGTTGGGCTTCATCACGGTCACGGATGCTCGCGTCACCCCCGACTTGCGCGAAGCGACCGTCTTCTACACCGTCTACGGCGATGACGAGGAGCGCGCCGCGACGGCGGCGGCCCTCGAGTCCGCCAAGGGCATCCTGCGCACCGAGGTGGGGCGCCAGACCGGGATCAAGCACACTCCCTCCTTGGCCTTCGTGCTCGATGCGCTGCCCGACACCGCCAAGCACATCGACGACCTGCTGCGGGCTGCGGCCGAGTCCGATGCCCAGGTCCATGCTCAGGCCACCGGTGCGCTCTACGCCGGAGACCCCGATCCCTACCGCCACCCCTCGGAGGAGGAGGACGCGACCGGATGACGGCCGCGGGCCCGCACGGCATCGTCATCCTCGATAAGCCCGAGGGCCCGACGTCGCACGCCATGGTCGCGCGCGCCCGCAAGGCCTGGGGCACGCGCCGGGTCGGTCATGCAGGCACGCTCGATCCGCTTGCCACGGGAGTCCTGGTCCTCGGACTGGGCACCGCGACACGGCTTCTCGGTCACCTCTCCGCGCAAGGCAAGGAATACGTCGCGACCATCGCTCTTGGCATTGCCACCTCGACGGATGACGCACAGGGAGAGGTGCTTCGTGCCGAGGGCGCCCGGGTGTCCGCCGATGAGGTCGAGGCGGCCATGGGCCCGTGGCGCGGGCAGGTGAGCCAGCGGCCGAGTGCGGTGAGTGCCGTACGCATCGATGGTCGGCGGGCGCACGAGCGCGTGCGTGCGGGTGAGGATGTCGAGGTCCCCGAGCGCGAGGTGATCATCGAGGCCTTCGATCTACTCGACCTGCATCAGGCAGAGATCGCCGGGATCCCGGTCACGCGTATCGACGTGCGAGTGTCCTGCTCGGCTGGGACCTATGTCCGCGCACTCGCGCGCGATGTCGGTGATGCCATGGGAGTCGGCGGTCACGTCGAGGCGCTGCGCCGCACGCGCTCGGGTGACTTCACGCTGGACGAGGCATGTGGCCCGGAGGACCTGGGTCGCGGGCCGCTCCTGTCGGCCGCGGCGGCCGCGCGGAGATCCCTGCCCTGGGTGGAGATCCCCGACGACTCTGTCCGTGCGGTGACCCACGGAGTCCGGATCCCGTGGCCGGACGGCGCTCCCAGGGAGGGCACCATCGCCTTCGTGCACGGGGATGCGCTCCTGGCGCTCGCGGAGTGCCGTGACGGCACCGCGGCGTACTCCGCCGTCTTCCCTCCCGAGTCCGCAGCGATCTAGGCGTCGCGCGCGAGAGTGCCGTGCGCGGTGTCCGGGGAGAGATCCTCCACGAGGATGCTCGCCCAGGTGTCGCACACCGCCTCCAGCGAGAAGGACGCGCTGACCTGATCCCGCGCGATGGCGCGGGTGGTATCCCACTGACCTGACGCGACGACGTCGTAGATGGCATCAGCGGCTGCCGCGGGATCAGCGTGGATCCAACGCGTGTCGTAGATGGTGTCCGCGCCCGGCCACGGCAGGAGGGCGGGCACGGCACCGGAGGCCATCCCTTCCGCGGGCGCGAGATGGAAGCTCTCGTCATCGGAGGTCGACAGGACCCAGCCGACGCGGCGTAGCCATGAGGCCACGTCTCCGCCGAAACCATCGAAGGTCACCGCCCCGGCGACCACGGGATCGTCGTGAAGACGGTGGAAGAGGCGCTCGGCCTCGGCGCGCTCCTCCGGCTTGCGCCAGATCCACCAGTAGTCCCAGGGCATCTTGGACTTGATTGCCAGCCGGAAGCGTCGATCCCGTCGGCGCAAGCGCGCCAGGATCTCCACGCCGAGATCGGGGCGCTTGCGGTGTGGTGAGATGCCGATCATGCCGAGCGTGAACTCTGCGCCCGCCAGCTTGGGCCGGTCGAACTGCTCGACATCGACCCAGTTGGGAATCACCACGATGCGATCTGCCGGCCATCCGGTCTTCTCTGCCGTGAGTTGCGCGTAGAAGGGACTCACGCAGACGACCTGATCGATGGCCTCGGCGCGCACGTCGGCGAGCCAGCCGGCGTCAAGCTCGAATCGGTGCAGGCGCACGATGAGGCGCTGACCCGCGCGCTTGTGTCGTGAGTACCAGACGAGGTTGGGGCCGGCCCACTCGCAGATGACGACATCGGCCCACGCGGCCATGGACTCACTGGTGGACACGTCGTGCACGGAGAGCGCCTCCCAGTGATCGAGGCGGAGCTCGACGCCCGGCAGCCCCGCGAGGTGCTCCTGGATGCGTGTGAAGAACTTCAGGTCATGGCTCGCCACGACGACCCGCAGCGGGCGCCCTGATGCCCGTGTGGCCGCCTCGAGGGCCGCGGGCGCCGGAGGGAAGGTGCGCTCGAGCACGCCGCGCAGGCGCTGAGTCGCCGCCTCCATGCGGAAGGGAGCCACGGAGCCCGTGATGCGCTGCCCCAGTTGCGCCAGGAGCCCGGGTTCGCGGGTGACGGCGGCGCAGGCTGCGGCGATGTCGGATTCGTCGGCGACGAAGAGCGGGTAGTCATCGCCCAGGATCGCCGCGTGCATCGGCGTGCGATTGAGGAGGACGGGCACCCCGAGTACGCCGAACTCGAGCACCTTGGTGCTGAGTTCCAAGCTCGCATCCATCTCCGGCGCGCGCCACGAGAGGCCGAGGTCACCCGAGGCCGCAATGGCCATGGCCTCCTGGCGCGGCATGCCCCCGTGCCAGATGACGCCCGGAGTCGACTCGAGCGCCGCTCGCATCCGCGAGGACCAATCAGGGTCGTCGGGGACGTCGTGGATCTTGTCGCCCACCATGTGGACCTCGGCAGAGATTCCCTGCTCCGCGAGCAAGGCGGGAAGTCGCGTCATCTCGAGCGTGTTCCACAGGGGTGCGAACTTGCCCGTATAGACGAGTCGCAGGGGCGCGCCTGCGTCGTCTCGCTCGGGCACGTCGATCTCGGGCGCGGGCACGATCGGGCTCCACAGCACGCACCGGCCACCCGTGCCGGGGACGCTCGCCTCGATCAGGGAGCGCAACTCCTCGGTCTGGCACAGCATCCAGCGGCTGGCGGCCGCGATGGTGGCGAGCCGATCGCGCTGCTCGTCGTCCATGTCGAGTGGACTCTGCGGGATGTCGGTGAGGTAGGTCCAGAGGCGGCCGTGCAGTCGAGCGGACGCCGCAGCAGCGCTCACCAGCCGCAGACCGCGCACCACGACAAGGTCGGCATGGGCTTCGCCGTCGAGGCGCTCGATGAGCGAGACGGCTTCGGGAGCCGAGAGCGACGTGCGCCCCGAGGTCATCCCGGACTCGAAGGGATCCACGACGGTGACCGAGGGCAGCGCGCGCAGCGGATCGACGAGGCGCCCTGTCTCCACGGGAGCCTTGAGGAGGACGCGCACGTCGACCCCCGCACGCGACAGTGCCTCGCTCATCGACTGAACCCAGATGGCCGATCCGTCGAGGATGTTGAGGTTGACGTCGCCGTAGACGATCGCGCTCAGTCGCCGGGCGGTCATGCGCTCACCAGGCGTGCATCGGTGGGATGGGAGCGCGCCGGCTGGCCGAGGAGGTGGCCGGCGAGAAGGTCCAGCAGATCGTGCGGATTGCCCAGATCGACCTGGAAGGCGAGGAAGGGCGAGGCGAGACTGAGGAGCGCGGGCTCCAGGGCGTGATCGGGTGCGACGGTCACGACGGTGATGCCCGCGTCAGCCAGGGCGTCGCGTGCGCGGCCGGGAAGGGGAGTGGACACGACGAGCTCGCGCGGGCGCCAGGCCTGCGCGATCACCCGGTCGGCATCCACGTCGGCGTCGGCGACGAGCGCGACATCCCAGCAGGCCCGCGGTCGGGACGCGATGCCGAGTCTGTCGGCCAGGACCGTGAGTTGGACCGGAGCCGAGGCGGCCAGGAGGACCGCGGCAAAGACCGCGCGGTGCTCATCCGGAGTCAGCGGCGCAGGTCCCTGGCGAGCAGCCTCCACGAGTGTCGGGAGATCACCGGAGCTGACGAGCGCGGAGCGGGCCGCGGGCCACGGCGAGAGCATGCGCGCGAGGTCGTTGTCGCCCGGTCCCAGCACGCGCCGTCCGGCGGCGAGCGCCGACACGCTGTCGAGTCCGGCGCCGAGGATGCCGGAGGTGACGGCGTCAGCCAGGAGCCCCGTCGACGCGTCGAGGGCGCGCGCCCAGCCCACGTCCGCCGGGAGTGCGGACTCGATCCGCAGGCTGCGGGCTGCCGCCTGGGCGATGGCTTCTACGCCGTCGCTCGGCACTGCCGTGACCAGGAGGGCTGCCTCATCAGGCAGTGGGGCAGGTGCGAGGGGATCGACCCCCGGATGCCACGGCGACCTGCGTGACGCGCCGGGACCGTCCACCACGAGGTCGCAGCGCCGCGCAAGTCCGTCGAGGAATGCGGTGTGACCGGGGGGTGTCATGCGCAGGAGTACGGCGGGGCGCCCGAGGGCGTGCGCGGCATCAACCAGCGCGCCGGCCGCGAGGAGGCGATCGACGGCCGCCGGATCGCCTAGGTGGGACCAGGCTTGCCCGGGCAGCGATGCGGAGGTGTCGATGATGACGAGATCGGGGTCGATCGCTTCTACGAGTGCCGCTGCCTCGTGGGGGAGCGCGGGGCTCACGGCGGCGTAGGGAGCCCAGCCTCGCGCGGTGGTGGTGGCGATGGCTCCGGCGATGGACAGCCCTCGGCCCGGAGGAACAGCGGCGATACGGGGGACGAGCAGTCGCGTGGCGTCGAGATCCAGGACCTCCCGAGTGCGCGCAGGTGCCGTGGGTCGCGGTGCGTGCCGACGCGCACGACGCAACCGCCAGGTGCGCCAGAGGTCGCGCGGCAGCGTGAGGAGCCGACGCGGATCCTTGGCTGCACTCACGAAGAGGTCACCGACGACATAGGACGCGCTGCGGCGGGTGCGCTCGAGCTCGCGCTCGGCGCGGTCCGCGCGCGCCTGCGCCTGGCGCAACTCCGACATCAGGCGCGCACCGCCCGTCATGCGCTCGACGTCACCCTCGGACGGGCCGTCGGGTGCCATCTCCTCGGTCATCGGGGCTCGCGATCCCCGAGCCAGTCGACGATGACCTCCGCGATTCGGGTGCCCGCGTGCCCATCCCACAGAGGGGGCCGGCGCGTGGTGTCGAAGGTGCCGGCGAGAGCGGCGTCGAGAAGCGGCAGCAGGGTCGATGAGGTCGCGAGCCGATTGGATCCATGCGTGATCGTCACTGGCCGCTCGGTGTTGGGGCGCAGGGTCAGGCAGGGGATGCCGAGGACCGTGGTCTCCTCCTGGACGCCGCCGGAGTCGGTGATGACCGCGCGCGAGCCTCGGACCAAGCCCATGAAGTCGAGGTAGCCGAGTGGCTCGACCACGTGCATGCGGGGATGGTCGTCGAGGCCGAGCGCCTCGAGGACGGCGCGACCGCGGGGGTGGAGCGGCAGCACGATGTCGGCCCGTGAAGCCGCAGAGTGCAGGAGCGCGACAAGCTCGCCGGCCGACTCGGGGTCATCGACATTGCCGGGCCGGTGCAGCGTCGCGACGAGGTAGTCGTCGGGTAGGCGCAGGAGCTCGCGCATCCGCTCGGAGTCGAAGCGGTCCAGATTGGCGAGCAGGGTGTCGATCATCGGATTGCCCACCAGGTGGATGCGCTCCGCAGGGACACCCTCGTGGGCGAGGTGGGCTATGGCGTCAGGGCTGGTGCACAGCAGGAGGTCGGAGAGGCGGTCCGTGACGATCCTGTTGATCTCCTCGGGCATGGACATGTCGAATGACCGCAGACCGGCCTCGACGTGCGCCACGGGGATGCCGAGCTTGCTCGCGGCGATGGCGGCCGCGAGGGTGGAATTGACGTCGCCGTAGACGATGACGAGCTCCGGCTTGGTGGCGATCATCTCCTCTTCGAGACCGACGAGGATGGCGGCTGTCTGCTGGGCATGGCCCCCCGAGCCGACGCCGAGGTTGATGTCGGGGCGGGGGAGGTCGAGCTCGCGGAAGAACACCTCCGACATGCGATCGTCGTAGTGCTGCCCGGTGTGCACGAGGCGCTGGCGGACTCCCAGGGAGGCGAGCGCGGCGATGACGGGAGCCGCCTTGGGGAAGTTGGGGCGCGCGCCGGTGACGTGCAGCAGGGTCATCGCGGCCTTCCTGTCCATGGCGCCGCGAGCCGTCTCCCGGGGATCGCGTGCAGTGACGCTGTCGTCACTGCCGTCTAGTATCCCAGACCGTGAGGACTGAATGAGGGGACTCAGCTTCGTGCGGCGCGTTCCCCTTGCCGCATCCGGAGCGCTGCGCCGCTTCGGGCAGGATCCGGCGCGTGGGCGTGCCGCCCTGGAGCGTGCAGTCCCCGGGCTCGGTGGCACGGAGCCCGATGACCCCGCCGCGCTCGTCGATCGCGCGATCGCGCGTGATCGCTACACCGATGCATGCGATGCCCTGGCCATGGTGCCCGACAGCAGCGCGGAGCGAGCCTCATGCGAACTCGCCGTCGACGTGCTGGCGGGCCGGTTGAGCCAAGCGGCCCGGTCCCATCCGCATGATGCGCGCAGTCGTCGGGCGGTGCGTGCGGCGCGGCGGCAGCTCACTGTGCTGGCACAACCCATCCTCGGAGGACCCGCCCGCGAGCGATCGGGCGAGTCCGACAGGGCCGGCTTCGCCGGTCCGCCGGACCGAACAGGGGGCGACGCATTCGGCGTCCTCCACGTGGTGACCAACTCACTCCCGCTCACCCAGGCGGGTTCCACTATCCGCACGCAGCGCGTCGCCCGTGCGCAGCGCGACCTCGGGTGGGATGCGCGCGTCGTCACGCGACTCGGCTATCCCGTCACGCACGGCGACCTGCGCTCGCCGAATCCCCAAATAGTGGACGGGGTGCCGTACCACCGACTGCTGCCCTTGGTGATGCCAGCGGATGAGCGTCTGCGCACGGCGTATGCCGCCCACTTGGGCCAGCTTGTCGAGGACCTTCGCCCCGATGTGCTGCATGCCGCATCGGATCACGTCAACGCGGCAGTCGCCCTTGACGTGGGTCGATCGCTCGGGATACCCGTCGCCTACGAAGCGCGCACGTTCTTCGAGGACACCTGGCTGGCGCGCCACGGCGGCGAGCAAGCTCGCGACAGCGATACCTATGCGCTACTGCGCGATCGGCACACCGAAGCGCTCCTCGCGGCAGATGTGGTGACCACCCTCGGCACGGGTATGCGCGATGCCATCATCGCGCGCGGCGTGGATCCCGAGCGTGTCTTCATCGCGCCCAACGCGGTGCCGATGGACTTCCTCGTGCCCCGCGACATCGTGGCGACGCGAGAGCGACTGGGTATCGGCGACGCACTGTGGGTGGGCAGCGTCGCGACCATCAACGACGACGAAGGTCTCGACACGCTCATCGACTCCGTCGCGCTCCTTCGGGGCGAGGGCCTGGATGTCCGCGTGCTCATCGTGGGTGATGGTCCCGGCCTCGCAGATCTGCGCCGACGTGCCGAGCGCAGCGGCGTACCCCTGCTCGCCCCGGGGCGCGTCCCTGTCGCCGAGGTGCGGCAGTGGTACGACGTCCTCGACGTCTTCGCCCTGCCGAGGCGCGACACCGCCGTCAATCGCGCCGTGACGGCCCTGAAGCCTCTCGAGGCGCAGGCGCGCGGCATCCCGGTCGTGGGGAGCGACCTCCCTGCGGTCGCCGAGGTCCTCGCCCCCGGCTCCCTGCTCGTGGCGCCCGACGATGCCGCCGCCCTCGCCGAGGCCCTCAGGTCCCTTGCCGATCCCGCCACGCGCGGGGAGGCGGGTGAGCGTGCCCGTGCTTGGGTGGAGGCCACGCGCACGTGGCCTTCTGTCATGGAGGCCTATCGGGCGGCGTACTCTTTCCTCGGCGCCCTTCGGGGCTGACCGCCCTGCGGCCAGGACGGCTTCGCGGGCTCGAGGCACGCAAGCCCCGCGGGGAAGGCGAAGGACGGACATGACGCGCGATCTGGTGGTCATCGGGCTGGGCTACGTCGGCCTTCCCCTCGCGCAGGAGGCCACCCGCGCCGGGCTTTCGGTGACAGGGCTCGACGTCTCCGCTGGCGTCGTCGAGGGGCTCATGGGGGCTCGCTCGCATGTCGACGACCTGTCCGACGCTGATATCCGCGAGATGCTGGACCGAGGCTTCACCGCCACGACCGACGCATCGGTGATCGCCGACGCACGCGCGGTCGTCATCTGCGTGCCCACGCCGCTCACCCCTGAAGGCGGTCCCGACCTGGGTGCCGTGCTCGGTGCCACTCGTTCCATCGCCGCGCACCTCAGGCCAGGACACCTGGTGGTCCTCGAGTCGACGACCTATCCCGGCACGACCGACGATGAGGTGCGGCCCGTGCTCGAGGCCGGTGGGCTCGTCGCCGGGCGTGACTTCCACCTGGCCTTCAGCCCGGAGCGCATCGATCCCGGCAATGAGCAGTACGGCATGAAGAACACCCCCAAGGTGGTCGGCGGTCACACCGAGGCCTGCACCGATGCCGCAGCCGAGTTCTACGGCGCCTTCGTTGACACCGTCGTCAGGGCCCGGGGCACGCGCGAGGCCGAGATGGCCAAGTTGCTCGAAAACACATACCGCCACATCAACATTGCCCTCGTCAATGAGATGGCGCGCTTCTGCTACGAACTCGACATCGATCTCTGGGACGTCATCGCGGCTGCGAAGAGCAAGCCCTTCGGCTTCCAGGCCTTCTATCCCGGTCCTGGCGTCGGGGGTCACTGCATCCCGATCGACCCCAACTACCTCTCCTACCAGGTGCAGGCGAAGCTGGGATATCCCTTCCGCTTCGTGGAGCTGGCCCAAGAGATCAATGCCGGGATGCCTTCCTACGTCGTGCGCCGCATCCAGGATGCCCTCAACGACGAGGGCAAGGCACTGCGCGGGGCGCGAATCCTGCTCCTCGGCGTGACCTACAAGCCCGATATCGCCGATCAGCGCGAGTCTCCCGCCAAGCCGATCGCCATCGAGTTGCAGGACAAGGGGGCTGATGTGGAGTTCCATGATCCCCACGTCGACGCCTGGCGCCTCGGTGCCGAGACCCTCACCTGCGTGGATGACCTCGATGCCGCCTTGGCGCGTGCCGACCTCGTCGTGCTGCTGCAAAATCACAGCGCGTACGACCTCGCCGGAATCGTCGAGCAGGCACCTCGCCTCTTCGACACGCGCGGAGCGACGAGCGGACACAAGGTGGTGCGGCTCTGATCCTCGTCGACGGTCGCGAGGTCGACGCCGCGGACCTCGCCCGCGAATCCGGCCTCGCGCCGGTCAACAGCCGTCCCCCCTTCGGGGCCTATCTCCGCAGCCTCTGGCAGCGAAGGGCCTTCATCTTCGCCTTCGCCAAGGCCAGCGTCGACAAGCAGAACACCAAGAGCCGCCTGGGTCAGTTCTGGCAGGTGATGGACCCGGTCCTCACCATGGCGATCTACTGGTTCCTCTTCGGCTTCCTTCTCGGTGGCAGAGGAAGTGTCGAGAACTACACCGGATTCCTCGCGGCGGGCGTCTTCACCTTCGCCATCATCCGCCAGTCGATCACCGTGGGATCGCGCAGCATCTCGGGCAACGAGGGGCTGGTGCGCTCGATTCACTTCCCTCGCGCCGTGCTGCCCATCGCCACGGTCATCAAGCAGCTGCGTGTCTTCCTCTACGCGCTACCGATCATGATCGTCATCCTCCTGGTCACGGGTGAGGCGATCACGTGGCAGTGGCTGCTCGCTCCCGTCGCCCTGCTGCTCATCCTGATGTTCTCCCTCGGGATGGCGCTGATCATGGCCCGCGTCGTGGCGACCGTGCAGGACGTGTCGGAGGTGCTTCCCTACATCCTGCGGATCTGGGGATACATGTCGGGCGTCATGATCCCGATCGCTGACCGGCTCGAGCGGCTGGGCGTGCCGGCGTGGGCGACCTTCCTCATCGAGATCAACCCCGGCACGGTCTACCTCAACGTCATGCGCGATGCCCTCATGGATTCCTACTTCTCTCCGTGGGGGGCCTGGAATTGGGCCCTCGCGGCCGGATGGGCGCTGGTGATTCTGCCCTTCGGCATGTGGTTCTTCTGGCGTGCGGAGGACCGCTATGGCCGAGGATGACGAGGAGTTCGACCTCAGCGAGGACGCCGACTTCTCCGACGTCGAGCCCCCCAAGGACAACGACCCCGACGCGCCCATCAAGGTCGTCGTCGACGACCTTCACATCATCTACCGCGTCTGGACAGCCCCGGATGCCCCGATCGATCCCCATGCGAGCCGGTGGCGGCGTATGCGCACTCGGCGCCCCGTCTCCTCCAAGCGCGAGGTGCATGCACTGCGGGGCGTGAGCTTCGTCGCCCGGCAGGGCGAGGCTGTCGGCGTGATCGGCAAGAACGGTGCCGGCAAGTCCACTCTCATGCGCGCCATCGCCGGCCTCTTGCCGCCCAATCAGGGTGCGGTCTACGCCGATGGGCAGCCCACGATGCTGGGCGTGAGCTCGGCGCTGATGCAGGCGCTGTCCGGACTGCGCAATGTCGAGCTGGGTCTCCTTGCCCTGGGCCTCACTCCGGCTGAGGTTCGCGAGCGGGTCCCGTCGGTCATCGAATTCAGTGGCATCGGCTCGGCGATCCACATGCCCATGAACACTTACTCATCCGGCATGTCGGCGCGCCTGAAATTCGCGATTGCCTCCGCTGTCACCCACGAGATCCTTCTCATCGACGAGGCCCTCTCGACGGGTGACGGTGAGTTCGTCAAGCGCAGCAGCCAGCGCATCCAGCAGCTGCGCGATGAAGCAGACACGATTTTCCTCGTCAGCCACTCGATGGGGGCTATACGTTCGGCCTGCAACCGCGTGCTCTGGCTCGATGAGGGCCAAATCATCGCCGACGGCCATCCCGATGACATCATCCCCGAATACGAGACACGCTTCGGCCTGCAGAGCAAGAAGGCCCTACGGGAGAGACGCCGCAAGCGCAAGGAGGCCAACGAGCAGGCCCTCGCCGAGCTCACGGCCGAGCAAGACCAGGGCTGACGTGCGCGTCCTGGTGGTGTGTCCGGTGCACGACCCCCGTGATGCACGCATCGCTGAGCGCGAGATCGGTGCCCTGCTCGACGCGGGCCATCAGGTCACGCAGGCAGCACCCTTCTCGGCCTACGGCGCTGACGCCCGGGAGGGCGTGCGCGCGATCGACATCCCGCGCAGCGTCGGGCGGAAGCGCCTGGCCGCCGTGCGTGCGACGCATCGCGTCCTGAAGTCGGAGGCTCCGCAGCACGACGTGGTGCTCCTGCACAGTCCCGATGCGCTGCTCGCCGCGGCGGGTGTCGATCATCCGGTCATCGTGTGGGATGTCCACGAGGACACCGCGGCGGCCCTCACCATGCGGCCCTGGATGCCGCAGCCGCTTGTCGGGCCAGTGGCGGGCGCGGTGCGTCAGGCGGAGACGCGTGCGGAGCGCTCGCGTCGCATCATGCTTGCTGAGCATGCCTACGCGAAGCGATTCGATAGGCCCCATCCCGTCGTGCCCAACACCCCGATGGTGCCGGCGCATGTGCCGGGTTCCCTTCGGGGTCGCGCCGTCTACGTAGGGCGCCTGACCCGAGCTCGTGGGGGCCTCCAACTCGTCGACGTCGGCCGTGAACTCCACGCCCGCGGGGTGGTGCTCGAGGTGATCGGCAACGCCGATCCCGAGGTGAGCGAGGCGCTGGGCCTGGCACATGGCCGCGGATGGATCGACTGGCGCGGATTCCTACCCAATGCCGAAGCGCTGAGGCGCGTCGAGGGCGCGACCGTGGGACTGTCGCTGCTCCATGACGAGGCCAACTACCGCCATTCGATGCCGACGAAGTTGCTCGAGTACCTCGCTCGCGGCGTGCCCTTCGTCTCGACGCCGCTGCCTCTCGCTGTCGACCTGGCCGAGTCGAGTGGTGCGGGCCTGATCGTGCCCTTCGGCGATGTCAGCGCGACCGTGGATGCGATTCTTGGCCTCGACGCCGATGACGGTCGTCGACAGGCGATGGCCGACGCAGGTCGCACATGGGTGCGCACGCACGCCAATTGGGCCGTTGATGGCCCGGCCTTCGTGAGTCAACTCGAGGAGTGGGCGCGAGGCTGAGCGCTCAGGCGTCGCCGCCGTCCCGTTTGCCCCGCAGCGCGAGCGCCAGGGCCACGCCCGCGCTCGCGGCCACGGCCGGGGCGTCGGGGATGCCGGGGTTGTCCGGGCCCACGGTGAGGTCGTCGAGCGCACCGAAGATGGGCACCCCGGACGTGGCGAGGTCGGCGCTGTCCTCATCTGCCCACTCGCGGACCAGCGAGAGCATCTCGGGCGGGAGGCCCAGGCGCGGGCCCCGATCCGCGCGATCGGTCCAGCCCCGTCTCAGGAGCTTGCGATGCCAGTCCCGCACCTCGCGCCTTCCGAGTCCGCTGGCGCGTGCCGCGAGGTTCAGCCCCTGCAGGGCGAAGGTCTCCGCTCCCGTGAGAGAGATGTTGGCGCGATCATCCTCGATAGCGGGAGGATCCATGGGCAGCTCCGCCACACTTGCCGCGGCGATGAAGCGGCGCCAGACCTCGGCCGGATCCTTGCTCGATGCGGGCACGGTGACCACGCTGACGGATCGGGCTGCGTCAGCCCATCGTCGGGCGAGTTCCCCGTAGCGGTAGGCCCGCCAGAACCCCCGGTGGAGATCCGTGCGATCGAGCCGTGCACTTCGCTCCTCGGCACGCAAGGCGAGGTAGTCGGCGTAGGACTCGATGTTGCCGTTGCGCATGTGCTGCTGCCATGAACTCGGCAGCACGCGGCCGAGGTCGCGCACGGTGATGACCACGTCCACGGGGGCTGGTGCAAGAGCGGTGATGACGGATTCGACGCCGCTCGGTCGGAGCACGGAGAGGGCTTCAGCCGACAGGATGACCTCCGCGTCGGTGGCGGCTACGGCGCCCAGCAGAGCTCGGGCATCGCTGCCGTCCTGCTCGGTCCACGCATCGGCCTGAAGGCCGATCTCACCCTCGCTGCGAGCGAGATCGATGAGGCCGGGGACATGGTTGTGATCGAGGCGCCCTCGCGTGCGGATGGGGTAAGACTCGGCCGGCAGGGATCCCAACTCCACGCACTGCTGCAGCACCCGCTGGAGGTAGGTCGTCGCCGTCTTGCGCGGACCGATGTGGAGGACGACCCGGCGAGCCATGTCAGGTGCGCCGGCGGGGGATGAGCGGATGTCCCTCGCGCCCCCAGAGGTATCCGCCGACGACGCCGGAGCCGAGGGCGAGAACCCAGGGAAGCACGGAGATGGCCGGCAGCGTCAGGGCCGTGATGATGCCGGCGACGCCGAGGATCGCAGCCAGCAGGAGGAGGGGGAGAGCCCAGCGCTCGCGGCTGCGGCGTCGCGCGGGAGCGGGTCGTGCTGCTGCTTCGCGCACGGGCACGTCCACCCCGCGGAGGTCCTCGGTCTTGCGGCGCCCCACCTCGGTCTCCACGTCGTAGCCGTGCTCGACGAGCCAGCGCGCGCTCTCCGCCTCGATGGCGACGAGTTCCTCGGAGGTGAGGGTGTCGCGCCAGGCGCCCTCGCGACCATCGGTGATGTGGTTGGAGGTCACGCGCAGGTCGTCGTCGACGCCGTGCTCGCGGGCCGCCTTTGCGCGCTCCTCCTGGGCAGCGAGGTCGACCTGACGCACGATGTCCGTGATGCGCGCCTCATCCACTTCGATTCCGAGATAGTCGGCGAGCGCTCGCACCAGACCCGGCACGTCATCGCGGAAGTCTTCGTACCTGCCGACCCAGACATCCGACTTGGCGGTCCAGAACTCGTCCCCGCGGAGCTCGCGGCGCACGATGAGCCGACTCGGCCGGGCGCCCCGCTCGGGATCGTCGGGCTTGAACCGCCCCTTGCGGTAGAGCGATGCGACGACATCCCGGGGATCTCGATAGGTGTAGAGGTAGCGGGCCCCGGCGTCGGGGAAGTCCTCGCGATCGAGTGCGGGCCGGAAGTGGACCTTGGCCATGAGCAGGTCGTCGGGGTTGGCTGCCGCCGCCGGGTACTCCTCGGTTGAGACCCCGCGCGGGTTGCGTAGTCCGGGTGCTCCGTCGAGCAACTGCCGCGTGATCTGCCAGACCAGTGTGGATCCGGAGCGGTGCATACCGCAGACGAGGACGAGCACGTGGGCAGTCTAGGCGCCGAGCCCGGCGAGGTAGGCGATCGCCGCTCCTGCGGCGCGCGCCACCTCGTCGGGACGAGGCCCGTCGCCACCGGAGCCCGAGGGGGACTCGACGACGAGATCAGACTCCTGGCCGACGAGGATGGCGGAAGTCGAGCGGAGGACTGCGAGGTCATCGTCGGCCCATGCGGAGACGCGCGGGACCCACGAATCGGGGATCCGCACCGGGGTGCCTCGATCGGTGCGAGGAGCGAAGGCATCGCGCACGATCCGCGCCCGGAGCGCGCGCATGTCGGGACTGTCGGCCTTGGTGGAGTCGACCTGGCGATTGAGTGCCGCGAGCACAAGCACCTCGGGCTCGGTGAGTCCGACGTTGGCCTCGAGGTCGTCGATAGCCGGGGGAGTCTCCGGGAGCACGGGACCAAGGTCCAGAGCGCGACGGAAGCGGTGCCAGAGTTCGTCGGGGGCGGCACCGCGCCGCGGCACGGTGACCACGCTGACCGTGCGTGCAAGCGGTGCCCAGCGCTGGACGAGCCCGCCGATCGCGTAGGCGCGCCAGAAGGTCTGCTCGGGATCGTCATCCCAGCGACGCTCGAGATCGCGCGCGGAGCCCTCGCCGCGACGCTCCGCCTGCTGCTGCAGATAGCTCGTGAAGCTCGTGGACCGTCCATTGCGGATGTGCTGCTGCCAGGAACTCGGGAGGACGCGGCCGAGGTCGCGTGCGGTGATGATGATGTGCGTGTTGGCGACGCCCAGGGAGTCGACGAGACGTCGGGCAGCGGCGGGGTCGATGACGGAAAGGGCTTCGCCGGAGACGATCGCCGTGCCATCCCACTCCTGCACCTTGCGGCAGAGCCTCTCCCAGGCGCTCGCCTGCCCCTCTGCGCGCGCGGAGGGCACCCAGGGGAAGGAGGCTGTGCCGAGGAGACCGTAGGCAGCCGCCTCGTGGTTGTAGACCTCCCGACGGCCCTGAAGGCGCGTGGGGTAGAGCACGCCGTCGCGCTTCAGATCCCCAGACAGGCGCGCGAGCACACGCTGGAGGTACGTCGTACCCGACTTCTGCGTGCCGATGTGCAGTAGCAGGCGATCCGCCACATGGTCTCCCGTTGACCGGGGCGCCCGGGCGCCCGGAGGTCACATCCTCGCACGCGAGGGTCGCGTGGCAGGCTTCGCACGTGCGCGTCGCGATCATTGGCAACTTCGACGGCGTCCATGGCGGCCATCGGGCCCTGGTCCAGCGGGCCCGTGAGCGCGCTGGCGAGGGCGACGACGCTCGAGTCGTGGCCGTGACCTTCGATCCCCATCCTGCAGCGGTACTGCGTCCCGACCGCGCCCCGGCGCGGCTCACGTCGGTCGAGCGTCGAGTCGCATTGCTGCGCGACGCCGGCGCCGATGAGGTCGTGGTCTTGCACTTCACCCCGGAGCTGGCATCGCGCAGTCCCGAGGAATTCGCTCAGATGCTGCGCGAGGACCCATCGATCGCCGCGGACGCGGTGATCGTGGGCGACAACTTCCGGTTTGGCGCCCGCGCTGCGGGTGACACGCAGATGCTCACCGACCTCGGGCGCGCCCTCGGCTTCGACGTGCAGACGATTCCGTTGGTCGCCGAGACGGTCCCCGGCGATTCCGATGGCGCTTGGTCCTCTACCCGGATCCGCGAGAGCATCGCGGAGGGAGACCTGCGCTTGGCATCCGCGATGCTCGGCAGGCCTCACCGCGTGGAGGGCGTCGTCGTGCAAGGCGACCAGCGTGGCCGCGAGCTTGGCTACCCGACGGCCAATGTCGATGTGGCACCCGACATGGCGCTGCCTCCCGACGGTGTCTACGCCGGCTGGCTCATCGTGGGCGACGAGAGACTCCCCGCGGCCGTCTCGATCGGGACCAATCCCCAGTTCGCTGGCCAGGACCGCCGGGTCGAGGCCTATGCGATCGGGCGCGACGATCTGGACATCTACGGCGCCTTCGTGGGCGTGGACCTCGTCGTGCGGCTGCGCGGCCAGCAGGTCTTCGCCTCCGTGGACGACCTCGTGGAGCAGATGGCCCAGGACGTCGCCGCCGCTCAGGCAGCCCTCAGCGGCTGATACCCTTGGCCTCGACGGTCCTAGGGCGGGCGCCCGGGGACTCGTGACGACCCCGCCGGGGTCACCGCCTGCTGGCTCAAGGCCGAGGCGACCGACGCGCCCGAGAGGACATCATGTCGCTGGATAGCGCCACCAAGAAGCAGATCATCTCCGAGTACGGCTCATCCCCTGAGGACACCGGCAGCCCCGAGGTCCAGGTAGCCATGCTCACGCGTCGCATCAGCGACCTCACCGAGCATCTGAAGAGCCACAAGCACGACCACCACTCGCGCCGTGGTCTGCTCATCCTGGTGGGCCAGCGCCGCCGCCTCCTCCAGTACCTGCAGCGCACGGATATCGCGCGCTACCGCGCGATCATCGAGCGTCTCGGGATCCGTCGCTGACGGATCCGCGGGA
>CAZLNF010000014.1:0-15075 GCA_964560885.1 uncultured Actinomyces sp.
CACGGCCCGGTACCGTCGAGGCACCGGATAAGCAAGGCACCGCATAAGCAAGGCATCGCATAAGCAAGGCATCGGATAGGCAAGGCCTAGAGAGCAGTACCGGAACGGGAAGGATCACCCATGCTGACCGTCGAGCAGAACGAGGAACTGACCAAGGTCGGACCCGGCACCCCGATGGGGGAGCTGCTGCGTCGCTACTGGTATCCCATTGCCTTCGAGCAGGACTTCGACTCCGTGCCCACCAAGACTGTGCGGCTGCTCAGCGAGGACTGGACTCTCTTCAAGACCCCCAAGTCCGGCAAGTACGGCATCGTCGCCGAGCACTGCCCACACCGCAGCGCTTCGCTCACTTATGGCGTCGTCCACGAGGACGGCATTCGCTGCGGCTACCACGGGTGGAAGTGGGACTTCGACGGCAACTGCCTCGAGCAGCCCGCCGAGGCCGACAACCAGAACTTCCGCGACCGCGTCAAGCAGAAGGCCGGCAAGGCGCAGGTCATGGGAGGCATGGTCTGGGTATACGTCGGCCCGGATCCCGCGCCGGAGCTTCCGCGCTTCGACGTCTTCGTCATGGACGGCATCAAGGACTGTGGCTACGCCACCCTGCCGTGCAATTGGCTTCAGATCATGGAGAACTCCGTCGACCCCCACCACGTGGAGTGGCTGCACGGCTACTACTTCAACTTCATGGGCGAGACCCAGGGCTTCGACGCCCCCAAGGCCTTCCAGAAGAAGCACCTCAGGACGGGCTTCGAGGAGATGGAGTGGGGCATCCTCAAGCGTCGCGTCCTCGAGGGCGGCTCTGAGGAGAATGACGACTGGAAGGTGGGCCACCCGCTGGTCTTCCCCTTCTACATGCGCGTGGGGGGCGCTGGCATCGACCAGATGCAGATTCGCGTGCCCATCGACGACACGACAACGTGGAAGCTCTTCTACTCCAATCACGCACCGGATCGTGGCCAGTGGGAGCAGCAGGACCGCCCGGTGTTCTACGAGTACTTCTGGCGCGACGATCAGGGGCGTTTCATCACGGACTACATCGAAGGCCAGGACATCATGGCCTGGGTGAGCCAGGGCCCCGTGACCGACCGCACCCAGGAGCACCTAGGTCGCTCTGATGCTGGCGTCGCGATGCTGCGCAAGATGTTCAAGGAGAACATGAAGCGCGTGGCCAACGGCGAGGATCCCCTCGGCACGGTCCGTGAACCGCACGAAATCATCACCCTGCCCTGCGAGCGCGACAAGTTCGGCGCCGAGCGCGAGTTCGCCGAGGCGTTCATCACGATGGGCTCGATGCGCTACAGCCCGCAAAAGCAGCAGTTGCTCGACCTCCATGCCGACGCATGGGCGCGGCGCGAGAAGGCCAGCGCGGGTGCCTGATGACGCTGTGGACGATCAGGCAAGAGTCGCCTTGAGTGATCTCCCGCCTGATCCGCATCGCCTGCCACCACCCGGGGCGTGGTTCGCTCCCGATGCCGAGCGTCATTTGCTGGATCGGCCGAAATTCTGCCCCATGTGCGCAGCGAGCATCGAGGTCCACGGCGGCATTTCGACCGAGTACTGGATGGGCGACCAGCGCGTCTTCATGACCTGGTGCGGGGAGTGCGGATGGTTCGGCGATGTCGTGCGCTATGACATGGTCACCATCACGGAAGAGGAGCACTGAGAGATGGTTGGCCCCTCCCGGGCTCCGGCATGACCGCTCTCGTCTTCGACTTTGGCGGTCCCGTGCTCCTCACTCCCTTTGAGCTCCGATCGGTGGGCGAGCGATCGCTCGGGCTCGCCCCGGGCACATTCGCGTGGACGGGCCCCTTCGACCCCGACTCGGATGCCGACTGGCGCACCTTCCAGGCGGGCGGCATGAACGAGCGGGAGTACTGGGCCCGTCGGTGCGCGGAGTTCCACGACCTGAGCGGGGAACCCGCGGAGATGCCCTACTTCATGGCGCATCTCTACTCCGGCAGCGAGGACGAGCTTGTGCGTCCCGCGGCCCGGCAGCTCATCGCCGATGCGAAGGCCGCCGGGATCCCGGTGGGTATCCTCACCAATGACCTCACGGCTTTCCATGATCAGCAGTGGCTGGACCGGATGACAATCCTTCGCGAGTTCGACCACATGGTGGATGGGCGCAGCGACGGAGTCCTCAAGCCGGATCCGCGCGCGTACACCCTCATGGCCGAGCGCATGGGAGTGGCGCCGGAGGAGTGCGTCTTCATCGACGATCAGCCGGGCAACATCGCCGGTGCGGAGGCGGTGGGGATGCGTACCGTGCATCTCGATCCTGTCGATCCCGATCCCGGTTACGAGCAGGCCCGGCACATGCTCGGACTCACCTGAGGAGCTGCCATGACTCGACCCTTTCGCGTGGCCGTTATTGGCTCTGGCCCTTCCGGGATGTATGCCACCGACGCGCTGGTCAGTCAGGAGGAGATCCCGGTGTCGGTCGACATCATCGATCGCCTGCCCACGCCCTTCGGTCTCGTGCGCTACGGCGTCGCTCCGGACCATCTGAGCATCCGCTCGGTCCGTGACACCCTCGACAAGGTCCTGGATCATCCCGGCGTGAGGTTCCTCGGCAACGTCGAGGTGGGGCGAGATGTGTCGCTGGTGGAGCTCCGGGAGTTCTACGACGCCGTCATCTTGACCTACGGCGCTTCGCGCGATCGCGCACTCGGGATTCCCGGTGAGGAGTTGACCGGCAGCATTGCGGCAACCGACTTCGTCAACTGGTACACCGGGCACCCTGACACGAGCCCGGATGCCTTCAGCGACTTCCTGGCCTCGTCGACGAGTGTTGCCGTGATCGGCGTCGGCAATGTTGCCGTCGATGTCACCCGCGTCCTGTCCAAGGCGCCGGAGGAGATCGAGCACACCGACATGCCCGAACACGTCTTCGCGGCCCTGCGCGCCTCGGGGATCCGCGACGTGCACCTCGTGGGCCGCCGCGGGCCCGCGCAGGCTACCTGGACAACGAAGGAGCTGCGTGAGCTTGGTGAGCTCGCAATGACTCAGGTGCTCGTCGCCGAGGGCGGGGAGGTCGATGACGCCGCAAGCGTGCGCGCCGTTGCGGAGGACAAGGCCGTGGCGCGCAATGTGGCCGTCGTCGAGGGATGGTCCGGGCATGTCGACGACGGTCGCGAGCGGAGCATCCACCTGCACTTCCGGTGCCGACCGGTGGAGATCCTCGGCACGGATCGCGTCGAGGGGTTTGTCGTCGAGACCACGACCCTCGATGACGACGGACAGGCCAGCGGCACGGGTCAGACGCACGTCATTGCCGTAGACGGAGTGATCCGGAGCGTGGGGTACCGCGGCACGGCTCTCGAGGGAGTGCCCTTCGATGACCGTCGCAATGTGATCCCCAATCGCGAGGGGAGGGTCCTCGACGGCGATACACCGCTCGCGGGGGTCTACGTCGCAGGCTGGATCAAGCGTGGGCCCACGGGGATCATCGGCACCAACAAGAAGGACGCCGTGCAGACGGTCGCGTGCCTCCTTGAGGATGCCGCGGATCCGTCCGCGTGGACTGCGGTCCACCCGGAGACGACGGCAGTGGATGCCGCATTGGCCGGTCGCGTGGTGGTGGGCACGTCAGGCTGGCGCAGCATCGACGATGCCGAACGCGCCCTCGGGGCGTCACGTGGCCGGGATCGCACCACACTGCACGACCGCGCCGCGCTTCTCGAGGCCGCCGGGGACTAGCCGGGCTCGAGGACCCGCCAGCCGGACCATTCCTCCGGTGCGGTGCCGCACGACGCCGGACGCGGTGTGCCTGTGGTCGGAGAGAGATGCACGGGTGAGTGGCCGGGGAAGGTCACGATGGTGCGCGCGCTCTCGGATTCGTCGACGACCGGATCACCGACGATCGTCAGGACGCTGCGGCCCATGAGGTAGGCCTCCGCCGCCTGTGCCACCGGGGGAAGGCCGCTGCGACCGCGCAGCGATGTCGACGAAGTGGGCGTGGGTCCGTTGTCCAAGAGCTCGCGTGCGACCGAGGTGGTGAGCCGCCCATAAACCAGTCCCTCCCCGACGAGAAGGGCCGTGGGGGCGAATCGGTGACCACCGAGGTGGGAGCACTCCCACGCGCGATCGTCGTCGAGATCCTGGACTAGGGCGCGGCCGTCGAGGCCACAGCACAGGTCACGGGCGGCGTTGGCGCACACGGCCAGCACAGGCGCGTGGGGATCGGGACGGGCGTCGTCTCCGGGCGGTCCTGAGTCAGGCCAGCCCAGCAGGGCCTCGTGGTCGTCGACCATGGCCACACGGGGCGGGGGATCGCCCCGGAGCCCCCCCGCGATCCAGACCCGCAGGGGCGCGGTCGGATCCGCGGCGGGATGCCTGCCTCGCCGACGCACCAGGAGGACGCGACGTTGCGGGTTGGAGTCCAACGCACGCACGACGGGGACGTGGCAGTCCTCGAGTGCGCGCTTGCCCCATGGTCCGGGTACTTCGATGAGCCACCACCAGCGCGCGAGAGGGGCTGTCCCCGCGAGCGGCTCGGCCACTGCGGCCGCGTTGCAGCGCATCAGCGCGGCGGGCCGGAGACGCTGGCGACGGGGCCGGTGAGAGGAGTGCCCGAAGCATCGCGCTTGTCCCGAGACGAGGGCAGGTCGAGCGGTGCACCCGACGCCGCACAGGCGCGGACCGGGCCGCCGCCGGCCCAGCCGATCACGAGGACGTCCTCGAAACGCAGGAAGCGATGTGCGCGCACGCCGCCGGTCCCGCGGCCCTTGCGCGGGATGTCGGCGAGATCCGTGACCTTCGCCGTGAGCGCTGAGGTGCCCGGCAGGGCTGATCGTGACCCCGCGACCGTCACGATCACCGCATCGGGATCGTCTCCCGGGACGGAGCAGCACGCGATGAGTTCCGCACCATCGGACAGCCGCATGCCCGCCATGCCTCCGGCAGAGCGGCCCTGGGGCCGCACGGAGTCCGCGGGGAATCGCAGTGCCTGGGCATCCGAGGAGATGAGCACGATGTCATCGCCCGGTGCCGACTCCGCGGCGCCTACCACCGTGTCGCCTTCGCCCAGGGGGATGAGGTCCCAGTCGCGCCGGGTGGGTGGTCCCTGCACGGCCACGCGCTTGACCACGCCCTGCCGAGTGGCGAGGGCGATCACGGCGGGTGGATCGCTCACCTCCGCGAGGCCCACGACGCGCTCGTCGGCCTGTAGGTCCAGGAGTGCACCCAACGGTGCACCTCCGCCGAGGGAAGGAGCGTGGGCGGACGGTGGCAGGATCGGCATCTCCACCACGGGCAGGCGCAGGGCGCGACCCATGCTGGTGATGACGGCCACCTCACCGCGACCGGTCGCCATGGTCGAGGCGACGATGACATCGTGCGCGGCGCGCGGCCCGTCGAGGGCGACGTCGGGTCCGGACGTGCGCGCGATGAGTCCCGTGCCGGAGAGAAGGACTCGGCAGGGGGAGTCCGTGATCTCCAAGGACGCGGGCGAAGCAGCCGTGATGGACGCAGATTCCTCCAGCAGGATGGTGCGCCGAGGCGTGGCGTGAGCCTCTGCCACGGCCAGGAGCTCATCCGCGACGACCTGGCGGAGAAGTGATTCGTCATCGATGATGGCCGAGAGCTCGTCGATGCGACGGCTGAGGTCGTCGCGTTCGGTCTCCAGCTCGATCCGCGAGAACTTTGTGAGCCGGCGTAGCGGCATCTCCAGGATGTAGGAGGCCTGCTCCAAAGACAGGTCGAACACCGACATGAGGCGCTCGCGGGCCGCTGCCGTGTCGTCGCTGGTGCGAATGAGCTGGATGACCTCGTCGATGTCGAGGATCGCGATGAGGAGGCCGTCGACCAGGTGGAGTCGCTCCTGTGCTCGCATGCGACGGAACTCGCTGCGGCGGCGCACCACCTCGCGTCGGTGATCTACGAAGACAGCGAGAAGCTCCCTAAGGCCCAGGGTGCGGGGCTCGCCGTCGACGAGCGCGACGGCGTTGATGGTGAAAGCGTCCTCGAGCGGGGTGAGCTTGTAGAGCTGCTCGAGCATGGCCTCGGGATTGACTGAGGGCGCAAGCTCGATGACGAGCCTCAGCCCGTGCTCGCCGTCGGTGAGGTCGAGCAGGTCGGAGATCCCCTGCACCTTCTTGCTCGTCACGAGGTCTTTGATGCGCTCGATGACCCGCTCGGGACCGACCCCGAGCGGCAACTCCGTCACGACGATGCCGCGGCGGCGGGGGCTCACCTGCTCGATGCGTGCCGAGGCGCGGACGCGGAAGGAGCCACGCCCGGTGGCATAGGCCTCGCGCACCCCCGCGAGCCCGAGGATCGTGCCACCACCGGGCAGGTCGGGGCCCGGCACGAAGCGGATGAGTTCGTCGAGATCGGCGTCCGGGTTGAGCACCAGGTGTCGCGCGGCGGCCACGACCTCGCCGAGATTGTGGGGGGCCATGGCGGTCGCCATGCCCACCGCGATGCCGGCTGCGCCGTTGACGAGGAGTGCGGGGAAGCCGGCGGGGAGCACGGTGGGCTCCTGCTCACGGCCGTCGTAGTTGGGGACGAAGTCGACGACGTCCTCGTCCAAGGATTCGGCCAGGGCGAGGGCGGAGGGAGCCAGTCGGCATTCGGTGTAGCGCATCGCCGCCGGACCGTCATCGGGCGAGCCGAAGTTGCCGTGGCCATCGACCAGGGGCAGGCGCAGCGTGAAGGGTTGTGCCATCCGGACCAGGGCGTCGTAGATGGCTGAGTCCCCATGCGGGTGGAGGCGACCCATCACCTCCCCGACCACGCGAGCGCTCTTCACGTGCCCGCGGTCGGGCCGCAGGCCCATCTGGTGCATCTGGAAGACGATGCGACGCTGCACCGGCTTCAAGCCGTCCCGGGCGTCGGGGAGGGCGCGGGAGTAGATAACGGAGTAGGCGTACTCGAGGAAGGACGACCGCATCTCGCTGTCGACATCGACATCGATGATGCGGTCACTGGTATCCCCGTGACGTGCCACCCCGAGAGCCTACGGGCGGCCCCCCGGTCGGGTGACGGCACGCGCCGCGATCCGCGTGGCGTGCCCCAGAGCCGCGGCCATGTCGCCCTGCGACACCCAGGAGGCCAGGAAGCCGGCAGCGAAGGCGTCCCCGGCCCCTGTGGTGTCGTCCACCGCGGCAGGCTCCGCAGGGGCGCTCCATCGTTCTTCGCCGCGCGCAGCGACTGCTCCCTCCGCCCCGAGCTTGATGATCGGCGTCAGGCCCCGTCCTGCCAGATAGTCGAGTGCTTCCGCGGTCGCGAGGTCCGAGGTGAGTGCTCGCGCCTCGGCGGCGTTAGCGAAGAGGAGTTCACCTTCTTCGAGCCAGCCGAGGAAGGTCTCGGCTCCGACGATGCGGAGCGGAGCCTCGGACGACGCATCGACACTGACCGTCAGGCCGCGTCGACGAGCCTCTGCCAGAGCCGTGAGCGCCGCCCCTCGGGAGCCCTCGCGCAGGAGGGAGTACCCACTTACGTGAAGGTGATCCCCTCGTCGCCACGGCGAGGGGTCGATATCCATCGACGCGAGATGAGCGTTGGCGCCGGGGTCCGGGAACATCGTCCGCTCGCCATCGGGCGTGACGAGCACCATGCACCGTCCCGTGGGATAAACAGGATCGCGCACGGCACTCACGGCAACACCGGCCCGGGCGAGCCGGTCGAGTGCGGCGCTGCCGCGTGCGTCATCACCGATCCGGGCGATGAGTTGCACGGGCGCACCCAGGTCTGCCAGCCAGGCCGCGACGTTGGCCGCCGAGCCACCGTCCTCGTCGGTGATGGCGGCGGGGGTATCCGAACCGGGGGCGGGCGTGGATGACGCGCGAGCGATGACATCGACCATGACCTCGCCCACGACCCGGATGGTGCTCGTGGGCGTCATTCCAGCAACTCAGGCATCAGCGACGGCGACGCGTGAGGCGAGGTCGGCGTTGCGCAGGATGATCTCGGTATTCGCCGTGAGGCTCAGCCCTCCCGATGCGCGATGGAAGTAGTCCAGGAGGAAGGGTGTGACGTCCTTGCCGCGTACGCCGGAGGTGTCGGCGAGTGCCAATCCCTCGGCGAGGAGCCGATCGTGCAGGTCCGGATCCATCTGCAGGTCCTCGGGCAGCGGATTCGCCACGACGAGTGCCCCGGGAATCGACAGGGTGCGTCGCGCCCGGGTGATCGCGGCGATGTCCTCGGCGCTGTCGACTTGCCAGTCGATGGGGCTTCCCGAGTCCGTGAGGTAGAAGCCTGGGAAGCGATCCGTGCCGAATCCCACGACGGCGACGTTGAGTGTCTCGAGTCGTTCGAGCGTGGCGGGGACATCGAGGATCGACTTGACCCCCGAGCAGACGACCGTGACAGGGGTTGTGGAGAGCGAGGTGAGGTCTGCGGACTCATCCCAGGTCTCACGTGCCTGGCGGTGGACGCCGCCGAGGCCACCGGTGGCGAAGACGCGGATGCCGGCCAGGTGTGCCAGATGGCTCGTCGCCGCCACGGTCGTCGCGGCGTTCTTCCCGCGGGCGACAACCGTCGCGATATCTCGGACGCTCACCTTGACGATGTCCTCGAGGTCCGCCACTCGGGTGAGCTCATCATCGGAGAGTCCGATGCGCACGCTTCCGTCGAGGATCGCGATGGTCGCGGGGACGGCACCGTGTCGGCGTACCGTCGCTTCCACCTCGCGGGCCACGCGCAGGTTCTCGGGACGGGGGAGGCCGTGGCTGATGATGGTGGATTCGAGGGCCACCACAGGACGGCCGGACTGCAGGGCAGCGGCTACCTCGGGGGAATACTCCAGGGCTGGTGCCATGGCGGCACCGTAACGCGGACCCCTGTGCCGCGGTGTGCGGGTGCGTCAGCGGGCACCCCCCGGGGATGGGAGGATAGGCGCCATGACGGACGCGGGCACCCTGCGTCACCGCCTCCGCGGTGACATCGAGCGGAGTGGCTACTACCCCGACCTCGTCGCCGATGCCCTCGAGACCGCCCTCGCAGGTGAGCCGCTCGTCTCGTACGTCGTCCATCACGAGGCGACCTTCGACCGTGACGAGCTGCGACGCCATGTCACCGTCTTGGTCCTCACTCCGACGCGGCTCATCGTCGGGCACACCGATGAGCATGGGCCGGATGACTCCTGCCCGGAGCCCTACGCATCCGCATCGACCGAGGCGGTCCGTCTCGAGAAGGTGGACTCCGTGGTGGTCACCAGAGTGGTGGCCAACCCCGCCCGCCACAAGGCCGGCGGCCCCATGCGCGAGGTGGTGCTCACGATCGGCTGGGGCGCGGTCGCGCGGATCGACCTGGAGCCCGCGGGATGCGGCGACTCAGAGTGCGATGCCGACCATGGCTACACCGGCACCGCCAGCAACGACGATCTCTCCCTGCGCGTCTCCGAGGCTGCCGATGGCTCCGACGTCGTGACGCAGACACTGGCCTTCTCCGCGGCGCTGTCCGAGGCGACGGCTGCCCGGCTGCGGTGAAGCCCGTCAGGGGTGGCTTCGTCGCCCCGCCGGGCCCCGTCGCCCCCGGGGCCCCTCCCTACGGCACCGGCACCCTCGCTGACGTCCTCCCGTCCGCAGCCGGATTGCTCCAGGTCCCGGGCTTCGAGGACGTGCTGGGACTCCAAGGGTCCGAAGCCGCCCCCGAGGCGGTCACGGTGCTCCTTATCGACGGGCTCGGATGGGCGCCCTGGCAGGACCTCACGGACCTCACCCCGACACTGGCCGCACTGGGCCGCCGTCGGCTCAGCACGACCGTCCCCTCGACCACTCCGACCGCGCTGGCCAGCCTGGGTACCGGCATGTCACCAGGCACCCACGGGATCGTCGGGGCGTCCTTCTGGCTGCCGGACGAGGAGCGACTGCTGCATCCGCTGTCCTGGGGCGACGACCCACATCCGCGTGCGGTGCAGCCGGAGCCGACCGTCTTCGAGCGCGTCGCTGCTGCCGGTCTGCCCGTCGTGAGCGTGGGCCCCAGCGCCTACGCCGAGAGCGGTCTCACGCGCGCGGTGCTGCGCGGAGGGGAGTACGCCGGCTCCGATAGCACCGGTGCGATCGTCGATGCCATCACCGGGCAGCGACGGGGACTCGGCTACGCCTACGTGCCTGACCTGGATCGCACCGGTCATGTTCACGGCGTGGACTCGCCGGAGTGGCGCGAGGGACTTGGTGCGGTGGACGCCCTGGTGGCGCGCGTGCTCGAGCGTCTCCCCGCAGGCCACATGCTCATCGTCACGGCCGATCACGGCATGGTGGACTGCCCGCCAGCGGCCCGTGTGAGCGTCGAGGCACTCCCGGCCTTCGACCGAGTGATCACCGTCGCAGGTGAGCCCCGCCTGCGACACGTGTACTGCCAGCCGGGGTCGCAAGACGAGGTGATCAACGCCTGGCGCGATGCCCTGGGTGAGCGGGCCTTCGTGCTCGACCGCGAGGAGGCGGTCAGTCTGGGGCTTTTCGGGCCCACCGAGGGCGACTATGCCGAGCGGATCGGCGACATCATCGTGCTGGCGCGAGGCGACACGATTCTGGTGAGCGAGGTAGACCCGCTCGTGTCCGGGCTGTTGGGCCAGCATGGGTCCGTGACCGAACAGGAGATGGGCATTCCTCTGCTCCAGGCCCGTGGGGAAGCCCGTGGCTGAACTCGTGTTCTTCTCCGGGACCATGGACTGCGGCAAGTCGACGCTCGCGCTTCAGACCGATCACAACCATTCATCCCGCGGGCGCGCTGGCTTGGTCTTCACCCAGATGGATCGCGCCGGTACGTCGGTTCTCTCCAGTCGACTCGGGCTGCGCGTCGATGCGATCGAGGTGCAGCCTGAGATCGACCTGCGACGCGTGGTGGTCTCCCACCTGTCCTCAGGGGGTCGCCTGGACTACCTCATCTGCGACGAGGCGCAGTTCTACACGCCCGAGCAGATCGAGCAGCTCGCTGAGGTGGTGGACGAGTTCGGGATCGATGTCTATGCCTTCGGCATCACCACGGATTTCCGTACGCGGCTCTTCCCCGGATCCGCGCGCCTGATCGAGCTCGCGGACCGAGTCGAGGTCCTGCAGGTCGCGGCGCTGTGCTGGTGCGGGCGCCGGGGGACCCATCAGGCCAGGACCGTGGCCGGCGACATCGTCCGAGACGGCGACCAGGTCGTCGTGGGGGACGTCGATGGTGCGGGTTCAAGCCAGGTCGCCTATGAGGTGCTGTGTCGCGATCACCACCGCCGCGGGGTCACCGCTGCCCAGGCCGGGCGCGAGCACCAGTCCCGCGATCCGCTTCCCTTTGGCGAGTGACCCTCAGGCGTCCGACTGGCCGGATCCGAAGAGGATCTCGTCCCAACGCGGCACACTCGCCCGACGTCCCTTGCGCGACTTCGACCGGGGGGCCTCGGCGGGAGCGTCGGTGCCCTCAGGCTCTGAGGCGGACCCGGATGCGGCGCCGTGTGCGTCCGCTGCAGCAGCATCGTGCTCCGTCGATGGAGTCTCGGCAGGCGTGATCTCCTCGCGCGCCGGGGCGGGAGGCTCGTCGCGCGGGAGTGACAGTGTCGAGTTCGACGGCCTCAGTGGCACGACGACGTCCTCGGACGCGAGGCGATGAGATGCCGCGTCGTCCGGCTGGATCGAGCGCGAACGCGGATCGTAAAGCCACGTCGACACGGGGGAGTCCTCGCCGATCGCGGCGACGACGGTCCAACGGCCATCGGGTCGCCGCCAGGAGTCCCAGACGAGTTCGCCCTTGCCGCGCACGTCGCGTTGCACCAGCGTCTGGAGGTCTTCGTTGCCGGGTCGTACGACGCAGGCGCGTGCCTGGTCGCTCACCCAGGCGCGCTCGGCGAGGGGCGGCCCGCTGAAACGCTCGATCGCCGCGGCGTCCATGCCGGACTCCTCGGACAGCTCGGCGACCGTGGCGCCCGAGCGAATCCGGGACTGGATCTCCCGGGGGCTCAGCGTGTTCAGAGCGGCCTCCTCGCGGCGGTGCGCACGTCGTGCGTCGAGGTCAGACGTTAGCCGACGATCACGCGTGGCGGGCGTGGACCCCGCGACGGACCCTGCCTCGTCCCGCGAGGGCGACCACCGCCACCATCAGGGCCGAGCCGACGGTGACGAGGAATCCGGCCGCGGGACCGGCCTGGTCGACCAGCCATCCGGTGCCGGCGGCTGCCGCAGCCACGCCCAGCCCGATGGCAGAAATCGCCCAGGAGAGCCCCTCGGTGATCTGCGCGGGGAGCACCAGGGTCTCCACCAGCGAGAAGCCGGTGATGAGCACGGGCGAGACGGCGAGCCCGGCGAGGAGCACGAGGAACCCCAGCGCGACGAGGCTCGGGCGCAGGAGGAGCGGCAGGGTCACCACGAGGAGGGCCAGCGAGGCCAGAAGCAGGCGCCGGGGGAGTCGCTCATCGCTTGCACCGCTCGAGCGAGTGCCGAGGACCAGTGCGGAGGCCATGGAGCCTGCTGCGTAGGCGGCCAGGATGATGCCGGCGGCGATTCGCTGTCCCGCGTCGTCGGCCAGCGCCACCGTCGCGACATCGACAGATCCGAAGACCCCGCCGATAGCGATGAGTACAAGGAGGACGGATGGCACGCCGGTGCGCCGCAGGGGATGTCCGCCCGCGGTGCGGCGCATGCCCGTGGTCGGCGGCTCCGTGCTCCTTTGCACGATGAGGAGCGTGGAGCCCACCGTGACGAGAACCGCCGAGGCGATGACCGGCGCGGGAGCCGACAGGGCGACCGCGAGGAAGGCGGCCAGTGGCGGCCCGACGATGAAGATGAGTTCATCGAGGACCCCCTCGAAGGCAAAGGCCGTGCGCAGTTTCATGGTCGGGCCGAGCGCATGCGCCCAGCGAGCCCGCACCAGCGCGCCCGTGGCGGGCTGGGTCGCTCCCGACACGACGGCCAAGGCCACGAGCGCCCAGGAGCCCCAGCCGTTGACGGCGGCCCAGGCAAGGAGCAGAAGCGTGACCGCGTGAACTGCAACGAGGAGGCGGACCACACGCCACTGCCCCCACCGGTCCACGGCCCGCGAGCCGAGGGGATTGATGAACGCGCTACTGATCGTGTAAGCCGCTGCCACGATGCCGGCGAGGGCGTAGGAGCCGCGAAGTTCGCTCACCATGAGCACGATGCCCAGGGCCACCATCGAGATGGGGAGACGGGCGATGAAGGCGGCTGACGTGAAGCGGGCCGCCCCGGGGCGCCGCAGGATGTCGAGGTAGGGCCCGGCCATGCGCACGATCCGAGGCTAGTGGCACGCTGAAGCGATGGATGCCAGGGACGACGCCCACCGGGATGGAAGCGACATTGACGGACTCGTGGACGAGCTTGTCGACCTGGCGCATCGGTCGGCGGCGAGTGCGGGTGCACTACTCCGGGACGAGCGGCCACGGGAGCTCGAGATCACCGCGAAGTCGAGCCCCACGGATGTCGTCACGCAAATGGATCGGGCGGCGGAGGAGCATCTCGCTGCCATGATCCTGCGGGAGCGCCCTGGCGATGCGATCCTCGGCGAGGAGGGCGGCGCACGCCCGGGCTCGACCCCGGTGACATGGATCGTCGATCCGCTGGATGGCACGACCAACTACCTCTACGGCGTACCCCTCTGGTCGGTGAGCGTCGGCGTGGCGGTTGCCGGTGAGGTCGTCGCGGGGGTGGTGTGCGCACCGGAGTTGGGCCTCACCTACATCGCGGGCCGTGGTCGCGGTGCGCGAGAGGAGTCGCGGCGAGGCACGCGCAAGCTGCAGGCCTCGGCGGTGACCGATCTGGGGCAGTCGTTGCTCTCCACAGGCTTTGGCTACGACAGCGACCAGCGCAGGCGACAGGCTGAGGCTCTCGTGACCGTCGCGCCACGCGTGCGGGATGTGCGGCGCCTGGGATCGGCGGCGATCGATCTGTGCTGGGTGGCCGCGGGACTCACGGACGCATACGTCGAATCACGTCTGAATCCCTGGGATGTGGCTGCCGGGGCGTTGATCGCTCGCGAGGCTGGAGCCCGGGTCGTCGGTGACTCCGACCCCGTGCAGGCTCCCTATGTGATGGCCGCTGCCCCGGGCATCGCCGACGAGCTCATGCGTCTGTTGGATGCGACCCAGAGCTGAGGCGAGCGAGGTCTAATCGAGCCGGCGTAGGTCGGCTGCGTACCAGTGCGCATTGCGCACGTAGGTGTCGACCGCGTGGGTGATGAGGTCGGGGTCCGCGCCGTCCTCGACCACGCGCGCGGGCACTCCACGGGCCAACGCACCCGCAGGGATGTCGCTGCCCGGGGGGACCAGGGCGGCAGCCGCGACGAGGGCACCGGACCCGACTCGCGCACGATGCAGGACTGTCGCCCCTGAACCTACGAGCGCCCGGTCCTCGACGATGCAGCCCTCGAGGTGTGCCAGATGACCGATGGTGCACCCATTGCCGATGATGGTGTCGAACTCGGCTGTGCAGTGGATGACGGCGCCGTCCTGGATGGAGGTCTGGCTGCCAACGGTGATGCGCCCGTGGTCGCCACGCAGGACGGCCATGGGCCACACGGTGGATTCGGGCCCGATCACCACTCGTCCGATGATGACCGCGTCCGGGTGGACGAATGCTTGGGGCGAGATGTCGGGGACCAGATCGCCCAGGGCGTATATCGGCATCGCGGGTCCTCCCCGGGAGTCTCAGCTAGCGGGTGATTTCGGTCACATGATGGGGCTAGGACTGTTGATTGTGCAGGGGCTGATCCCACGGCCCCCATCAGGGGCACGTGATCACGGCCCAAGACGCCTAGGGCACAATCCTTGGGACCCTGGCACAATGCCGGGCATCATCATCCGCTGACCAACGAGCTGCTGGGGGCACGCGCCGCAATGGCTACCGACTACGACGCACCGCGCAAGACCGACGAGGAGCTCGCCGAGGACAGCCTCGAGGAGCTCAAAGCTCGTCGTGTCGATAAGGCGGCGTCCACGGTGGACGTGGACGAAGCCGAGCTGGCCGAGACTTTGGAGCTGCCCGGAGCAGACCTGTCCGACGAGAGCCTCACGGTCCGCGTGCTTCCGCGGCAGGCGGATGAGTTCACGTGCAGCACGTGCTTCCTGGTGCATCACCGGAGCCAGCTGGACCATGAGGGGAAGAACGGCCCGGTCTGTACCGACTGCGCGTGAGCGCT
>CAZLNF010000014.1:15175-19648 GCA_964560885.1 uncultured Actinomyces sp.
GTCGGCGTGAATTGCGACTGCGCGTGAGCGCTGTCGGCGTGAATTGCGACTGCGCGTGAGCGCTGTCGGCGTGAATTGCGACTGCGCTTGAGCGCTGTCGGCGTGAATTGCGACTGCGCTTGAGCGCTGTCTAGGCCTCGTTCGCAGGAGCTGGCTTGGCGGCGGCCCGGTAGATGACGAGTTGGATGACCGCCGCGGTCGACGCTGTGGCGAGAGTCCACGCGAGTGCCTTGGGGAAACTCACGCTGCTGTCGTCGGCGTTGGGTGGCTTCTTGCCGGTGATCGCCGAGTAACCCGCGGTGAGGGCTCGGTCGACCGCCCATGTTGCCGCGAGAACGACAAAGGGCGCTGCGACTTTGAGCACGGGATGCGCGGACTTCATCCGCGGCTCAGGAGACTCCGACATGGCCACAGGCTACCCGTCCGTCGTGGTGATGGTGTCGGGAGTCGGCGAAGGCGTCTCGCGCTTGGCATCGCCAATGGCGCCCGCGAGACGCTCGGGGTGCCTGCTGGAGATGATCCACCGCGGGTGGGGGTCTGAGGGGTCGACAAGGTCGATCGCGACGCCGCGTCGCGAGGACCAGGCGCGCAGGACGACGTAATCGCGGGGGTCGCCATGGCGTCTTGCGTGACGCATCGCGTCCGCGTCGAGGGCTTGAGCGCCGCCGATCGCGGTGAGCGGCAGGCGTGCCCGCCCCGCGCGCACGACATGGTCATCGACGTGGACCGGAGTGCTGGTCGCCAGGAGTGCGCCGATGCCGAGGAGGCAGAGCAGGATGCCCGTGAGCCAGCCCAGGCTTGAGCCGTACGCCGCTCCGTAGGCCACGCCCACGATGGACCCGAGCCCGATGACCAGGACGAACACCGCGATCGGGGGGTAGAGACGCTCGCGGTAGGAGCGCTTCCCGCCGTCGCGGCCCTCGGACCAGGACTGCGCCTCGTTGTGCGGCATGTTCCCAGGGTGTCAGGCCGTCCGGTCGGGCGCGGATAGGGTCCGGGGGTGAGTGATGCACGAGCGCGGCGACGCAGCCCGCACCCGCCTGCTGACGCGGTCATTCCCCAGCGTCATGAGCATGCGCCGGCCCCCGGCGAGACGGTCTCGAGCCACTATCGCTGGTGTGTGGGTTGCGGTGCGGACCATCCGGCGGGACTGCGGATGACCGTGGTGGCCGGCGAAGGAATGTCGATGTTGAGCACCCTCGAGGTGGGCGACTATCACCAGGGCGCCCCGGGGCTGGCGCATGGCGGGGTCATCGCCACGGCGATGGATGAAGCCATGGGCGCGCTCACCAGACTGCTCATCCTCCCGGTGGTCACCGTGCATCTCGAGGTCGATTACCTCAAGCCGGTGCCCGTGGGCGCAACGCTGCACATTCGCGCGGACATCGCCGGTCAGGTCGGCCGCAAGCTCTACACCGCTGCCCGAGCGCACCTCGAGGCACCGGACGGCCCGCTCGCTGTTGAATCGGCCGCGCTCTTCCTGCAGGTCCCCCTCGAGCACTTCGTCGAGCACGGCAGCTCGGAGCACATTGCGGCGGCTATCCGTGAGCGACCCGGCGGTGCTGCAGCATGGCGGCGAGAGGTGAACCCATGAGAGATCCGGTGGACGTGCTCGTGGTGCGCCTTGATCCGGACCTCCCGCTGCCTGCCTACGCCCTTCCCGGAGATGCGGGTTTCGACATATGCACGCGGGAGGACGTGACCTTGGGTCCGGGGGAGCGCGCCGTCGTGCCCACGGGCATCGCGCTGGCCCTGCCGGAGGGCTACGCCGCCTTCGTGCACCCGCGCAGCGGCCTGGCCGCTCGCCACGGGCTGACCATCGTGAACACGCCGGGGACCATCGACGCGGGCTATCGCGGTGAGGTGCTCGTGTGCCTGCTCAACACCGATCGGAGCACGCCCGTGGTCCTCTCGCGCGGGGACCGCATCGCCCAGATCGTCATTCAGCCCGTCGCTCGAGCGGTGCTGCACGAGGCTGATCGCCTGCCGGGGTCGCACCGAGGCGAGGGTGGCTACGGCTCGACGGGTACCGTGAGCAGCCGCACAGAGGAGGCACCGTGAGTGACGACGCAGGGCACCGGGCGCACGGCCCGTGGGATGTGACCGAGGTGGACGGCCCGGAGGGTCGGATGGACTTCGGCGCCCTCTGGCTGCGCGGACTCGACGGCCTGCAGGTGCAGGCGCAGGTGGACGAGTCCACCGGCTCCGTCGGCGTCATCACGGTCAACTACGGCGAGGGAGGGCTGCAGCTGCAGGCCTTTGCGGCGCCGCGTTCCGGTGGGCTGTGGGAAGAGGTCCAAGGCAAGCTCAAGGCCTCGGTCACGAGTCAAGGTGGCGTCATCGAAGAGCAGCCGGGCGAGCACGGCGTGGAGCTTCGGGGGCGCGTGCCCGGTCAGGGTGCTCTCCAGCCGGTGCGCTTCGTGGGGGTAGACGGGCCGCGTTGGTTCTTGCGGGGGCTCTTCCTCGGTCGTGCCGCCGAGCCGGGTGCGTCGCCCGAGCTCGAGCAGGTCTTCCGGGATCTCGTGGTGAATCGCGGCGATGACGCCATGCCGCCGGGAGAGGCTCTGCCGATGCGCCTCCCCGCGGTCCAGGGTCAGCCTCCCGAGCCAGGGGCACCGGCTCAGGCCTAGCCCACGCCCCCGCCACCGGGAGCGGTGGCCAATGCCTGCCTCAACAGCCGGATTTCTGGGCGAGCGGCCATGACGACTGCGGGTCGGCGTAGATGTCGTGCCCACGCGTGGACGGCGGATTCGGGGTGGAAGGCGTCACCCCTCCAGCCGACCACGGTCATCGGGGCCGCGATGGCGGCGAGATCCGCGGGCGTCGGGCCGCTTCCGCTGCTCGCGCGTGCGAGACAGCGCGAGAGCTCGTCGTCGGAGTATTCCGGCCAGGACAGTTGTAGGAGCCGGACGACATCGGGATGGCTTCCCTCGTGTGCCAGCTGCTCGAGGATTGCGGTGATGCCGTCGACGGCGACACTGCGGCCGGCGGCCGCCGTGGCCTGCGCGGTGGCGGCGGGGGCGCCGATCCAGGCGGGAAGCACCAGGACGAGTCTCGGCACCGGCTTCGTCGCGGAGCTCGCCCAGCGCGCAACCGCGTGTGCGCCGAGGCTGATCCCCACCAGATGCGTGCAGCCCGGCTGGCGCGCGATGGTGTCGTCGAGAGAGGCCATCACCTGCTCCACGTCGCCGGACCGATCCTCGACGTAGACGGCGTCCGAGCCGAGCCCCAGCAGCGCCCCGGCGGCCGCTCCGGTGGATCCGGCGCCGTGCACAACGACGGTGGTCACGGGGGAAGTCTCGCCCATGGCTGGCGGGTACCCTGCTAGTGACGTCGGTCGCCGTGACCGGGGTATGCGTCGAGGAGGCACGTGTGGCCCGCTGGTGGTCTTCGTGGACGCGTAGCCAGGAAGAGGTCGAGGCAGGCGAGTTGTCCACCCAGGCACAGGCTCACGGGGCCCGGGCCATCGCGGCGTGCCAGCGCGGCCAGACCGTTTCCGTCCACGGCATCATCCGTTCGGTCACGCTGAGGCCGCGTGCCAATGCCCCCACCCTCGAGGCGGAGGTCTACGACGGGAGTGGTCACATCACGCTCGTCTGGATCGGCCACCGGCGTCTGTCGGGCGTCGACGTCGGCCGGCCCATCTCGGCCGAGGGTCGTGTGACCTGCCCGCAGGGCCAGGTGACGATCTTCAACCCGTCCTACCGGCTCTTCCCGGAGCCGGTGGAGACGTCGGCGTGAGCGCCGACCCGACAGGTCGCGACAAGGGCGCCGACGACGAGGGCCATGAGCCCATCATCGAGCCCCAGTCACGCGAGGACGTGCGCGAAGAGCGGGTCCTGCTCGACCGAGCGCTAGGCGGGTGGCGGGGAATCATCGACAGTGGAGCGCCCACGGTCGTCTTCGTGATCGCCTACCTCGTGACCGGCAGCAACCTCGGAGTGTCGGTGTGGTGCGCCCTGGGAGCGGGCGCTGCGATTGCGCTCTGGAGACTCATCCGACGCGAGAGCCTTCAGCAGATCGCCGCGGGCCTCATCGGTGTCGGTATCTCCGCCTTCGTCGCGTCGCGGACGCAGACGGGCGAGGGCTACTTCATCCCGGGCCTGCTCCAGAACATCGGCTACGGCGTGGCCTTCCTCATCTCCATCCTCATCGGCTGGCCGCTCATCGGGGTCATCGTGGGCTTCCTCACGGGCCAGGGAGTGCGGTGGCGTGCGGATCCCGAGCTACGTCGCGTCTACTCAGCCGCGTCGTGGATCTGGGTCGGGCTCTTCGGGCTGCGGATCGCCGTGCAGGGGCCGATGTACCTCGCGGGGTGGGTGGGTCCGCTCGGTTTCGCCAAGGTGATCATGGGCGTGCCGCTCTTCATCGCCGCCGGCTACTTCACCTACCTCGTGCTTCGTCCCGTGTTCGAGCGCCGGCGAGAGGCAGAATCGCGAGCTGCGTCGCCAGACGAAGCTGTGCCCGATGAAG
>CAZLNF010000015.1:0-19482 GCA_964560885.1 uncultured Actinomyces sp.
GGCACGGCGACCTACGGCGAGCTCCCGCAGGCGGGGCCGGTCGACTGGCGTGCGGTCGCGACGGCGTACGCCGACTCGATGTCGACCGCGCTCGCAGACTGCCTGGCGGCTAACCCTGATCTCGCTCCCTATCTCGGCACCCACTACGTCATCCGCGACCTCGAGGCATTGCGCGCCGCACTCGGCGTCTCGCGCTGGACCTACAACGGCGTGAGTTATGGCACGACCGTCGGCATGGCGTATGCGCGGGAGTATCCCGACCGGGTGCGCGCGCTCGTCCTCGACGGTGTGGCTCCCACTAATCAAACACAGTTGCAGCAGGCATCCACGATGGCGTGGGCCTGGTCGACCGCACTGCGGACCTTCGCGGGTCAGTACCCAGCAGGGTTCAGCCGCAAGGTCAACCGGGTCATCGCTGCCCTAGACGAGGGGCCGCTGGACTTCCTCGGCGAGCCCTACCCGCGCTTCGCCACGGATCTGCTCGGCCTAGACAGGTTGGTGGCATCACTGTGGATGCAGGGCCGCTACGACGGGTTCCGTTCGACCTTCCAGGCACTTGATCGAGCGGCTCGCGAGCGCGGACCCGTGACGGAGCCTGTGCCGCCGCGACCGGCTCAGGCCGAGCCCGTGCCCTACATCGTGAGCTTCGTCCTGTGCGCAGACCGGCCCGACCGCCCGACAGTTGAGCAGGTCGCGGCGATCGCGGAGACGACCGCGTCGGCGGGGCTGACCGCTGCTGGTCTCCAGGCGATCCAGCGGGGCCTGTGGTGCTCGGGGTTGCCGCCGATCGGCGTGCCCATCGATGCCGCCAGCGCGCCCATCCGACTGGCGAATTCCGCGCTCGTCGTCAATGCAACGGGCGATCCCAAGACTCCTTGGCTGCGGGCTCGCGTCGCCGCCAGCACGATCGCCGGCGCGCGCCTCATCTCCTACACGGGCACGCAGCACGGCCTCTATCGCCGGGTCGGGTCGACATGCGTGGATGGCGCGATCACGCGCTACCTGACGACACTGCGCCTGCCGGCGGGGGACGTGAGCTGTCCCTTCAGCGTCGCGCCGCCGCGGTGACTCACGTGTGGTGGCCCCGAGAGGATTCGAACCTCCGACACAAGGTTTAGGAAACCTCTGCTCTATCCCCTGAGCTACGGGGCCGGAGGAGCAAATGTATCCGCGTCGACTCGTGGGCGGGACGCAGGGTGAGAAAGCGCGTCGCGGATCACATCGATGTGGCGGGCAGTGGGAACCAGCGAAGGCTGTCGAACTCCTCGCTGACCCGCGCACTGGGCTCCAGGCTGGGTAGGCCGGTGAGCAGATCGCGCGCCTGGAGCAGGTGCTCCTCGAGAGCCGAGAGCGGCAGCCGCTCCTGATGGCGCGGGTAGGCCAGGCGCCCCTCGTCGTCGTACCCGACCTGAGCGAGTCGCAAGGGCGGCTCCACAGGGCCTTCGCGATGGGTCCAGCGTCCCGTCAGTGGATCGAAGCGGTAGAGGGGGAGCAGGCGCTCGCCGTCATCGGCGATGAGGCGGACCGCCTCGATGATGTAGTCGGCGACCGCGTCCTCGACGAAGTAGTTGAAGTTGACGCGCACCCAACCGGGCTTGATGCCCTCGCAGCCCTGGCGGATCTGGTGCTCGAAGGCATGCGAGCGATCGAGGTCGATGCCGAGGAGCCGGTGGCCGTAGGGCCCGGCGCACGAGCATCCGCCGCGCGCCTGGATGCCGAAGAGGTCGTTGAGAATCGCGACGACGGCGTTGTGATGCAGGTATCCGCCCTCGGTCGCGCGAATCGTGAAGGAGATGATCGACAGGCGTTCGACCTCGGGATTGCCCAGGATGTCGATGCGGGGGTGCGCGCTCCACGACGTGATGGCTCGGTGGAGCAGCTCCTCCTCGCGCTCCTTGATGACGTCGACGCCGACAGTCTCCTTGAGCTGGAAGACCAGCCCTGCCCGGATCGACTCGATGATCGCCGGGGTGCCCGCCTCCTCGCGATGCACCGGATCCTCGAGGTAGACGTGCTCCTCGGCGTTGACGTAGGCGACGGTGCCGCCACCCACGACGACGGGCACGGTGTTGGCCAGCAGGTCGCGGCGGATGATGAGGACACCGGGCGTGCCGGGCCCTCCGACGAACTTGTGCGGGGACAGCACCACGGCGTCCTTGGCAATCGTCGGATCCTCGGGATGCATGTCGATGTCGACGTAGGGCGCTGCAGCTGCGTAGTCCCAGACCGCCAGTGCGCCGTACTGGTGGAGTAACTCCGTCACGGCATCGGTGTCGGTGAGGATCCCCGTGACATTGCTGGCGGCGCTGAAGGCCCCGATGACCATGGGGCGCTCGCGGTGCTCGCGCAGGGCTGCCTCGAGCGCCTCGAGATCGACGTGGCCGTCGCGATCCTCCGGGATCGTGACGAGGTCTGCGATCGACTCGCGCCACGGCAGCTCATTGCTGTGGTGCTCGAAAGGCCCGACGAGGACGACGGGACGCTCTGACGCGGGAATCGAGGCACTGAGCCCATAGCAAGCATCGAGATCGGCCGGGATGCGCAGGTTGAGGATGCCCACCAGCCGATCGATGGCACCGGTGCACCCGCTGCCGGCGAAGATCACGCAGGTCGAGTCATCCCCGTGCACGGCGTCGCGGATGATGCGCCGCGCGTCCTCGCGCAGACGCGTGGTCTGCAGGCCCGTGCCGCTCGATTCGGTGTGGGTGTTGGCATATGTCGGGAGCACGGCGTCGCGGATGAAGTCCTCGATGAAGGTCAGTGCGCGCCCGCTCGCTGTGTAGTCGGCATAGGTGACGCGCCGCGGGCCGAAGGGCCCGTGCATGACGCTGTCCTCGCCGATGACGCCAGCGCGGATGCGCTCGAGGATCGGCAGGTCGTCGGTCACGGCGCCACGCTACGCCTGGGAGGCCCCGGGTCCTAGGACTTCTCGGAGTGCGCGGACGAGTCGCCAATTGGCTCACCGAAGTCAGCCACCGCCACCTGGGCTGGCCGGCGGATGATCCACGTGAAGACGGCGATGATGGCCACAGCGCCGGCGATGACTTCAGCCGCTTGGAGCCATCCGGTGCGCGCGTAGTCGAGCACGGCGAAGCCGATCTGCTGGCTGAGGATGAAGACCGCCATGACCAGGACGAAGTAGCCGAAGGCCTTGCGGAGCTTGTCCGGATGGATCCGTCCCACGATGGCGCTGCCCACGAGGGCGCCGACGATCGCGGCTCCGGTGATGATGAGAGTGACCGACCAGTTGATCTGGGTCTGGGGATTGAGGCTGATGAAGGTGCCCTGGCCGAAGACGAAGATGTAGCCCGCGAGGCCCGCGAAGGACTTCATTGCGACGACGAGCAGTGATGTCGCGACGGCCTTGGGCATCGCGAGCCCCGCGAGGAGCGCGAGTGCGGGCACGACAAGGAAGCCGCCACCGGCTCCCACGAGTCCCGTGACGAACCCGACGACGAGGCCGTCGAGGAGGATGCGGAAGACGGGCAGGCCCTTGTGGGCCTTGCCGGGGACCTGCTTGCGACCGCGGATCATCGCGACGGCGGTGATGCCCATCATCACCGCGAAGGCGGCGAGCAGGAGAGCGCTGGGGAGGCGCGCGCCGATCTGGCCCCCGATGAAGGCGCCCACCATGCCGGCTCCGCCGAAGATCAGGCCGATGCGCCACACGACGCGCCCTGCGCGGGCATGGCTGATGAGGCCGAAGATCGAGGTGACGCCGACGACGAAGAGGCTTGCGGCGATGGCCTGCTTGGCGTCGAAGCCGACCACGTAGATGAGGAGCGGCGTGGTGAGGATGGAGCCGCCTCCGCCGAGGAGACCGACGGCCATGCCGATGAAGACGGCTAGGACGCCAGCGACGACGATCACGGCCGCGAGATCCCCTCGACCGCGGCGGTGAGGGTCGAGCCATGGCTCGTCCACGCGGCTTCGAGGGCGAACCGATCCGCCCGGACGTGGGTCTCGCGCCACTCGACGGGACGCCCTTGCGCGGTCGCTCGGCGTTCGAGGAGCAGGACGGGGTCGTCGGGAGACAGCCCCAATGATTCGGCGATATGGCGCGGCGCCCGCTCGGCAGTCACGCGCTCCGAGCCACCGTCGATGGCAATGCCGAGACCTTGCAGCTCGGCGTACAGGGCGGCGTGGGAGAGGTCGCGCTCGAGTAGCGGACGCGCGATATCGGCCGGCAGCCAGGACACGTCATGCGCGATGGGCTGGTCATCGGCGTAGCGCAGGCGCTCGATGACCACGAGATCGGTGTCGTCGGGCAGATCGAGTTCTGCCGAGACCGACGCATTGACCGTCGTCGCGAGACGCAGGACATCACTGCGCGGAGTCGCGCCCTGGGCGGCGACGGACTCGAAGAGTGAGGAGAGGGTGCCCAGGCTCTGCCGGTAGACGGTGGGCTCGACGACAGTGGGCCGTCCGCGCTGACTGCGGAGCACGCCTTCGCTGCGGAGCACGCGCAGTGCCTCGCGGATCGTGTGACGGCTTACCTCGTACTCCTCGGTGAGGGTGAGCTCACCGGGGAATCCCGCCGCGAAGTCGCCGGACTCGATGCGTCGGCGCAGGTCCGCGCGCACCTGGGCCCACAGCGGCAGGGGGTCGCTGCGATCGGGCAGCCGCGGTCCCGCAGAGGTGCCGAGCGGGGCGGGGGAAGTCACGGCTTAAATGTACGGACATCCGGACAAGAGGTCAAGCCAGCGCGTCGGGTCACCCCAACTCGACGGCGGTGGCCAACCAGCGGCCGCGGACAACCTCGAGGCGCAGGGCGACCGCACGTGCCCGCTCGGCTCCGATGACCACGGCGCTCGCCTCGACGATGCCCGGGGCGGGGGAGGTCACGCGCACGGAACGAACCCGCCGGCACTGGGGAGCGCGCGCCTTGCCTGCCGGGTGACGCAGTGCCGCCGCGCCGCGGCGCGCGAGGGTCTCGCGGATGTCGCGTGTGACCCATCGGGTCAACTGCCCCGCGGGACGCTCGCCCGCGGCCACCTCGAGGATCGCGGGCGCGAGGCGGGCCACCCACGGCGCGGGTGCGGGAAGCCGCCCACCCTCGACGGGCAGGGGCTCGGGCGGGGGCGCCACCAGACGCAGGTGACGGGCTGGCGGCGGGGTCGCGGGCAGGCCGCCAGGCATCTCCCACTCGAGGGGGAGTGGGTCTTCGGTCGCGAGTGACGTGACGGACATGGTTGCCTCCTGGAGTGCGATAGCCCGACTGATGAAGCTCGATGCGGGTTGATCTCATTTGATGTCGTTTGGTGCCGGATGTGCATTGCACGCCGCCCGCACCGGGGGAGTCAACGCGTACGCTCTCGCTGTGGATGAACCGATCAGCGGCTCTGCGCGCTTCGACGATCTCCTTGCGGGAATCGCCGCCGAGGTCGCCGCAGCTGATGCTGCTGCGCTCGATGCGGATATCGCCGAGGTGGAGCGCGCAGCTCGCGCGGAGGCGCGCCTGCTGGATCGGCTACGCGGTCAGAGTCGCGCGAGCATCGAGATCGTGGGCTCAGGCCAGGTCGTGGGCGACATCGCCGCCGTGGGGCGCGATGTCGTCGTCCTCGCCGCCGACGAGGGGGATTGGGCCGTGGCAGCGTGGGGGATCGCCGCCGTCATCGAGCTCGGCAGCGGGGCGCGCGAGCCAATGTCAGCGAGTGAGCGACTCGGAATGGCCAGCGTCGCCCGCGCCTGGGCACGCCAGCGCAGCGTGGTGCGGGTCGCACGGATAGGTGCGGTGCCCCTCGACGGCACGATCGATGCCGTCGGTGCCGATCACCTGGATCTCGCTGAGCACGACCCGGGCGAGCCGCGGCGCCCCGAGGCGGTGCGGCGCAGGGTCACGATCCCTCTCGGCGCGATCGCCGCGATCAGGCGTCGCTGAATCGGGCGGCGGTCTCGGCGTACTTCGACGTGATGTAGTCCTCAAGGCGCTGCTCTTCGACGCGCCATTGGCCGCGCCCCCCCACCTGGATGGCGGGCACCTCACCTGAGCGGACCAGGGCGTAGGCCTGGGCGGCGGAGACGTTGAGGATCTCGGCAACATCAGCGAGGGTGAGGAATCGCGGCATGGCCTGATGGTCGCACCGGCAGGCGCGCGTTGCCAGCCGCGCGCGAAGCCTGTGGATGACGCCACTACCGCGCATGTCCGGTGATCGGTGCACTCGCCACCGCGAGTCACCGTGCGAAGCCGCGGATAGTGAAGGGAGTCCGTCGTGAATTCCCACAGGAGCCACCATGACCCGTGTCCTTTCCGTGCTGACCCGGCACACCGCGTCTGATGACCGCGCGAGTGCCACCCCTCCAGCGTCCCCGCCCGCACGGCGTGCAAGTCGATCCTGGTGGCGGGATACGCGAGTGATGGCGGGGATCGTGCTCATCGCCTTGTGCATGCTCATCGGCGCGCGCCTGCTCTCGGGCGGCGGCGACACGGTGAGCGCCTGGCAGGCGACGCGTGACCTCGCACCGGGGGCCGTCGTATCCCCTGACGATGTCGTGGCCGTGGCCATCCCGGCAGCGCTTGCCGGCGCCTACGCCGACGGCGCGGGCCTGCCCACCACACCACTGGACAGGCCCCTCCTCGCGGGAGAGATCCTGCCCGCACCCGGGGACGCCGCGGTGGGTGACGCCCGATGGGTCACCGTGCCCGTGGAGCCGCTGCACGCTCCGGTCGATCTCGTGCCGGGTGAGCGGGTTGACGTCTGGGCCACCGAGGGCGCCGATCTCGGCGCTGTCCCCGTGCCCGAGCTGGTCCTCGAAGGGGTCCTCGTCTCCGAGGTCGCGATCGACGGCGTCGGCCTGGGCGGGGAGTACGGCGTCGTCCTCGAGATCGATCCGCGCGATGCCGCCGCGCTTCTCGCGGCCGTGCGCAGTGGCGGCATCGACCTCGTGCGAGTCCCGGCGGTGACGCGATGAGCGGCATCCCCGTCCTCCTTGCTGCCCCTGAACTGCCGTGCGAGCCGGAATTGGTGGATCGACTCACCCGGCCGGGCGCCCCCGTCGGTGTCGCGCGGCGCTGCGTCGATGCCGTGGACCTCCTGGGGGCTGCGGCAAGTGGCACGGCTCGTGTCGCCGTGGTCAGCGCGGGACTCCCCCGCCTTACCCGGGATGTGGTGTCGCGTCTGGCCGCTGCCCAGGTGCGCGTCATCGGCGTCGCGCTCGAGGGCGATGAGATCAGCGCACGCAAACTGCTCGCACTCGACCTGGCGGTGGTCGCGATCCCTGGCGATGACCTGGATGCCGCGGTGGCAGCGCTGGCGCGTGCGGCTGATGATCCACGTCCGTCCGCATGGGGGTACTCCGGCGAGGGCATCGACACTGCTGACTACGCCGATCACCTCGCACCGGGACGGCTCGTCGCGGTGTGGGGTCCGACGGGTGCACCGGGACGCACGAGCGTCGCCGTCGCACTTGCCGACGAGTCCGCGCGTGCCGGCGTGCCCGCGCTGCTGGTCGATGCCGACACGCATGGTGGCGCGGTGGCAGCCCACCTCGGTCTCCTCGACGACGTGAGCGGCATCGTCATCGCGTGCCGGCAGGCAGATGCCGGCACCCTTGATCCCACCAGTCTCGCGGCCGCTGCGCGCACGGTCGATGGACGCCTGCGCGTGCTCACCGGCATCACGAGCCCGCAGCGGTGGGCCGAACTCCGACCCGCGGCACTCGGTCGACTCTGGGATGCCTGTCGTGCGACTCCCGGGCTGGCCATCGTGGACGCGGGCTTCGGGCTCGAGTGCGACGAGGAGCTCCTCCACGACACCCGCAGTCCGCGACGCCATGCTGCCACCCTCACCGCGCTTGCCGCCGCTGACACGATCGTGGCCGTGGGATCAGCCGACCATGTGGGCATGCACCGGCTCATCCAGGGCCTTGAGGACCTGCGCCGCGTCGTGCCCGACTCTCCGGTGCACGTGATCGTCACTCGGCTGCGTCGCAGCGTGCTGGGCAGTGATCCGGAGGGCCAGGTGCGCGAGGCGCTGCGGCGCCACGCGGGCGTCTCCGACATCACCTGCATCCCTGACGATCGCGCGGCATACGACGCCTGCATGCGCGAGGGACGCACCCTGGCCGAGGTAGCTCCTCGATCACCAGCACGCGGAGTTCTCCGCGAATTCGTCCGCCGGTCGATGCCCAGTCCCCGGGAGCATGAGTCGCTGTCCGCCTAGGATCGGCGGGTGACCGACTCACCGCCCTACTCCGGCCTCATCATCGACTGGGGTGGTGTGCTCACCACGGACATCAACTCATCGGTACGCCGCTGGGCGGAACGGTATGCGGTGGACCTGTCGACCTACATCGACATCATGCGCACCTGGCTCGGCCCCGAGGGCGAGCTCGAGGCCATGCTCAATCCCATCCACGCCCTCGAACGCGGCGAGATCGAGGTGCCGCACTTCGAGGAGGTGCTCGCGGGCGAGTTGAGTCGCCGCACGGGGACGCCCGTCTTGGCGGAAGGCCTCCTGGCCCGGATGTTCGATGAGTTCGAGCACGCACATGACATGAATGCCCTCGTACGCCGAGCCCGTGAGAGTGGCATCCGGACGGCGCTCCTCTCCAACTCCTGGGGGGACTTCTATCCACGCGACCTGTGGGACGGGATGTTCGACGTCGTCGTCATCTCAGGGGAGGTCGGCATGCGCAAGCCCGACCCCGAGATCTTCCACTTCACGTTGGAGCGCATGCAGATGCAGGCGGCGGAGTGTGTCTTCGTTGACGATCTGCCGCACAACATCAGTGCCGCTGCGGATCTCGGAATCGTAGGTGTGCGCCACGTCACGTATGAGGAGACCCTCACCGAGCTTGAGGCTCTCTTCGGCATCAATCTCGCCTGATCACGTGATCACGCTCGGGGGCGTGGCACGATGGCATCGTGGCCGATCGCCTCTCTGCACTCGACGCGTCGTTTCTCTACCTTGAGGGTCCCGCCACGCCCATGCACGTCGGCAGCCTCACGCTCTTCCAGGAGCAGCCCGGCGTGCTCGACCATGAGCGGCTCGTCAAGCTCATCCGCGACCGGATCGCCTACGTCCCCCGCTACCGCCAGCGCCTCCGGGAGGTGCCGGGGCGCCTCGCGTCGCCGGTCTGGGTGGATGACGAGCGCTTCGACGTCACCTTCCACGTCCGCCGGTCCGCGCTGCCCGCGCCCGGCACACTGCGTCAGCTCAATGACCTCGTCGCCCGCATCATGAGCCGCCCGCTCGACAGACGGCACCCGCTCTGGGAGGTCTACCTCGTCGAGGGAGTCGAGGGCAATCGCTTTGCCCTGCTCAGCAAGACGCACCAGGCCATGGTGGACGGCATCACCGCCGTCGATCTTGGCGAGGTGATCCTCGAGGAGACCGATCAGGTGCGTGGTGCCCCCGTCACGACCTGGCGTCCCGCTCGCGGCCCGAGCTCAGTGGAGTTGGTGGCGGGCGCACTCGGCGATGTCGTCGGGCATCCCACCGCATTCGTCGACGTCGTGCGCGGTGGCCTCGGCACTGCGCGCCAGGCGGTCGGGGACGCCGTGGCGACCGTCGTAGCGGCAGTCCGGCCACACGAGCCCAATCCCCTGATCGTCGAGGTGGGCCAGCAGCGTCGCTTCACGACCGTGGACCTGCGACTTGAAGATCTGCGCGAGGTGCGCAAATCCCGCGGGGGCACGGTCAATGACGTGGCACTGGCGGTGGTCTCGGGTGCGCTCCGATCCTGGCTGCTCTCCCGGGGAGTAGCGGTGACGCACGAGACAATCGTGCGCACCCTCGTGCCCATGAGCGTCGCGGGCGATCCCGATGCGGCGAGCCTGGTGGATGCCTTCCTCCTCGATCTGCCCGTGGGGGAGCCTGACCCGATCATCCGCCTCCAACGGATCTGCTTCGACACGGCGCGATACGGCGAGGAGGCGCGGCCGGTGGGTGCCAAGGCGATGGTGAGCCTGGTCGGCTTCGCACCGCCGACGCTGCACACCCTCGGCGCCCGGGTGGGAGCCTCGCTGTCGGAGCGCGCCTACAGCCTCACCATCACGAATGTGCCAGGACCTCAGACTCCGCTCTACGCGGGCGGCGCCCGCATGCTTGCCGCGTATCCGATCGTGCCGCTCACGACGCGGCATGCCCTGAGCATCGGCATGACGTCGTACGATGGAGGGGTGTTCCTCGGGTTGAATGCCGATCGGGATTCGCTCCCTGATCTCGATGTCCTCGCACAGTCCCTGCGCGAGTCGCTCACCGAACTCATCGAGGCCACGCGAGGCCCACGCCACTTGACGGTGGCGGAGTGACGGCGAGCCGCATGCATGCCTGATCTCACGCGGTCGACTCCCCGCCGGGGCCTTGTCCTCGGCGGCGGTGGGGTGCTCGGAGGTGCCTGGGCCGTGGGTGCACTCCAGGCCATCGAGGAAGTCCGCGGAATCGATCCCCGTGAATTCGATGTCATCGTCGGCACGTCAGCCGGCTCAGTCCTCGGCGCGCTCGTGGGGGCTGGGGTCAGCATCGAGTCGCTGCGCGATCATCAGCGCGGGGAGCCCATCACCGAAGGTCCGCTTGCCGGCTATCTGTGGGACTACGAGACCGCCACGGGAGGCCGGCGCCCCTCGATGCCGCGGCTGCGTGGACCCGGGTCCGTGCGGCTGATGGCCTCCTCGCTCCGTCACGGCCTCAAGATGCCGCCGACGGCAGTGCTGTCCGCCTTCATGCCCGTCGGCAACGGCTCGCTGGAGCGCGTGGGCCATCTCATCGACGCGATCACCCCCTTCGGTGAGTGGTCACCGCATCCGGCCCTGTGGGTCGTCGCGATGGACTATGAGGCAGGGCATCGGGTGGTCTTCGGCCGTGAGGACGCGCCACGTGTCTCGCTGGCAGACGCGGTCATGGCGTCGTGTGCGATTCCCGGATGGTTCGAGCCCGTGACGATCGATCAGCGCACCTATATCGACGGAGGCGCATGGTCGGCCACATCTGCCGATGTGCTCGCGGGGGCCGACGTCGATGAGGTCTACGTTGTGGCGCCCATGGTCTCCTTCGAGACCGACAAGCCGGAGTCGATTCTCACCCGGCTCGAGCGCCGGTGGCGCGAGAGCGTCACCCGACGCTGCGAGTCGGAGGTCGAGGAGCTCCGCGAGGCCGGCATCCGTGTCACGGTGCTCGGACCCGGCCGGGAGGACCTGGAGGCCATGGGCGGCAACATCATGGACGGGCGCCGTCGCCTCGAGGTCCTTGAGACATCCCTCCGGACGAGCCGGTCGGCCCTCGAGCAGGGCGGATCTGGCAGGCTGGCCGACACGGGCTGACGGCTGGAGGAGGCGACGGCCATGGTGCTGTCCCATGGGGACGACCCGGGTGCGGTCCTGCGCGAAGTAGAGGACATGGCGGCGGGCAGCCCCCTTCTTGAGGAGCTCGCCCCGCTCTACTACCGGCACGTGCCGGAGGAAGACCTCAAGGCGCGTCGACCGGCGGACCTCCTGGGTGCGATGGTCTCTCACGTCGATCTGGGCAGTGAGCGCCCCGCGGGCACGGCGCGCGTGCGCGTGCATACGCCGACCGATGACACCGACGGGTGGTCGTGCGGCGGCCCAGTCGTGGAGATCGTCACGGATGACATGCCCTTCCTCGTCGACTCGGTGGCCGCCGAGCTGACGCGGCTCGGACGGTCGCTGCGACTGGTGATCCATCCCGTCCTCACGGCTCAGCGCGATGTCGCGGGATCCCTTCAGGGCATCTCCGCGGATGGGGCAGGCATACGCGAGTCGTGGATTCACGCTGAGATCAGCAGGGGCGGGGTGGCCGCCCCGGAGATCGAGGCCGCGCTGCGGCGCGTCCTCAGCGACGTACGCGAGGCGGTCGAGGACTGGCCGCGGATGCACAGCAAGGCCCTGGAGACTGCCGACGACCTCGACGATCATCCTCCAGCCGGTATCGCCGTGGACCAGTCCGCCGAGGCCGCGGCCATGCTCCGATGGGTAGCCGACGACAACTTCACCTTCCTCGGATACCGGGAGTACGACCTCGTCGGCGACGACGGAGGCGACCGCTTGCGTGCCGTGCCCGGCACTGGCCTCGGCATCCTGCGGTCGGACCCGGATCTCACCGGAGCCACGACCTACCTCAGCGAACCGGTCGCAGCCCATGCTCGCGAACCTCGCATCCTCGTGCTCACGACCGCCAATAGCCGCTCGACCGTGCACCGTCCCTCCTACCTCGACTACATCGGCGTCAAGCGCTTCGACGATGCGGGACGTGTCATCGGAGAGCGGCGATTCCTCGGCATCTACGCGGCCTCGATGTACGCGCAGTCCGTGCGTGAGATTCCCCTCCTGCGCAAGCGTGCCGAGGGGGTCATGGCCGAACTCGATGTGGATCCTCGCTCGCACACGGGCAAGGAGGTCATGCAGTTCCTCGAGACCTACCCCCGCGAGGAGCTCTTCCAGGTCGAATCCTCTGAACTCGCTGCGGTGGCGCTCGCCGTCCATCAGATGGCCGAGCGACGACAGACGCGGCTCTTCGTGCGGCGTGACCCCTACGGCCGCTTCATGTCGTGCTTCGTCTACCTGCCGCGTGATCGCTACAACACCGCCGTGCGTCTGCGCATCCAGGAGATCCTCCAGGAGGCATACGGCGGCGCCTCAGTCGACTACACCGCGCGCGTGTCTGAATCCGTCCTTGCTCGGCTGCACGTCGTCGTGCGTGCGGCACCGGGGCAGGTCGTTCGCGATGCCGACGTTGTCGCAGTGCAAGCGCGCATCGTGGAAGCCGTGCGGAGTTGGGACGACGAATTCGCGGCTGAGCTCATCGAACGCGTGGGTGAGGACCGGGCGTCAGAGATCCTCTCGACCTATGCCGATGGCTTCCCTGAGGCCTATAAGCACGAGGTCCCCGCTGACGCGGCCATCAAGGACATCCTCATCGCCGAGGGCGCACCCGAGCAGGAAGTTCGCCTGCGGCTCTATGCCCCGCACGGGCACGATGCGAGTCTGCGCCGGCTCAAGATCATCCGCGCGGGCGACCCCATCTCGCTGTCTCGGGTCCTGCCGGTGCTGGGTTCCCTCGGTGTCATCGTCGAGGACGAGCATCCCTACGACATTGCGCGGGAGGGTCGTGCGCCCCTGCATGTCTACGACCTGGGCTTCCGCCTCCCTGAAGGGGAGATTCCCGACCGTGGCGGCCTGCGCGAGCGATTCGAGGATGCCTTCCTCGCCATCTGGGACGGCAGGTGCGAGGCCGACGCGCTCAACGGCCTTGCAGTGCGCACCTCATTGACGTGGCAGCAGGTCGTCATCCTGCGGTGCTATGTCCGCTACCTCCAGCAGACCGGTGCGAGCCTGGGACAGGAATTCGCGGAGTCCGCCCTGCTCGGCAATCGAGCGATCGCACAACTCATCGTGGAGATCTTCGAGGCGCGTTTCGATCCTCAGGGCGAGGCTGGTCGGCGCGATCGCCAGGACACGCTGGCAGCCCGCGCCCGCCAAGCCCTCGACGACGTCGCGAGCCTCGATGAGGATCGCATCCTGCGGTCACTACTGGGCATGGTCGCGGCGACGCTGCGCACCAATGCGTTCCAGCGAGACGAAACAGGACGTCCACTTGATCGACTGTCGATCAAGATGGATCCGCAGCTCATCCCCGAGTTGCCGCTTCCCCGGCCGCGCTTCGAGATATGGGTGTACTCCCCGCGAGTCGAGGGCGTGCATCTGAGGTTCGGTCGTATCGCCCGCGGTGGCCTGCGCTGGAGCGACCGGCGCGCGGACTTCCGCACCGAAGTGCTCGGCCTGGTCAAGGCGCAGGAGGTGAAGAACGCCGTCATCGTGCCCGTCGGCGCCAAGGGCGGCTTCCTCCCCAAGGCGCTGCCGGACCCCCAGGTGGATCGGGATGCATGGATGACCGAGGGGCGTGCGGCATACGCGACCTTCATCCGCGGGATGCTCGATATCACTGACAACCTCGTCGAGGGGGTCGTCGTGCCTCCGCCTGATGTAGTGCGTCACGACGGGGATGATCCCTATCTCGTGGTCGCTGCCGACAAGGGCACCGCCACCTTCTCCGACCTCGCCAACTCCGTCTCCGAGGAGTACTCCTTCTGGCTTGGTGACGCCTTCGCATCCGGTGGTTCGGCGGGCTACGACCACAAGGCCATGGGCATCACCGCGAAGGGCGCGTGGATCTCTGTGCAGCGTCACTTCCGCGACCTCGGCATTGATGTGCAGCAGCAGGACTTCACGGTGGCGGGTATCGGCGACATGAGCGGCGATGTCTTCGGCAATGGAATGCTGCTGTCCCCCCACATCCGGCTCGTCGCGGCATTCGACCACCGGCATGTGTTCCTCGACCCCGAGCCTGACCCTGCTTTGTCATTCGCGGAGCGACAGCGACTCTTCGACCTTCCGCGCTCGTCCTGGGACGACTACGACCGGGCCCTCATCTCCCCCGGGGGTGGGGTGTACCCACGCAGCGCCAAGTCCATCGACCTCACACCGCAGGTGCGAGCCCGCCTCGGCATTGCGGACGATGTGAAGGCGCTCACGCCTGCCGACCTCATCAAGCACATCCTCACCGCACCGGTCGATCTGCTGTGGAACGGTGGAATCGGCACCTATGTGAAGTCCCAGACCGAGACCAACTCCGACGTGGGCGACAAGGCGAATGATCCCGTGCGCGTCAACGGCAACGCGCTGCGCTGCCGAGTCGTCGGAGAGGGCGGCAATCTGGGGCTGACGCAGCTGGGACGTGTCGAGGCGAGTCGCCATGGGGTCCGCCTCAACACCGACGCGATCGACAACTCCGCGGGCGTGGACACCAGCGATCACGAGGTCAACATCAAGATCCTGCTCGACGGAGCAGTCCGGGACGGTGAGCTCTCGGAGAGTGATCGTGATGGACTCCTCGCGGAGATGACCGACGAGGTCGCGGCACTCGTGCTTCGCGACAACTACGACCAAAACGTCCTCCTCGGCAATGCCCGCTGGGGAGCCGCGGCCCTCGTCTCGGTCCACGCGCGCATGATCAGCGAGATGGAGGCCCGGGGGATTCTCAACCGCGCCATCGAATACCTCCCCGACGACGAAGAGATCACCACCCGTGCAGCCGCACACCAGGGCCTTACCTCTCCCGAACTCGCCGTCCTAGCCGCCTACGCAAAGATCGCGCTCACCAAGGACCTCGAGGGCGCCGGACTGTCCGCGGAGCCGTGGTTCGCGAGGTACGCGATCGACTACTTCCCTGTCCTGCTGCGCGATCGCTTCGCCGATCGGATCGCCGCCCACCCACTCCGCGACGAGATCATCACGACCGTCGTCGTCAATGACCTCATCAACGACGGTGGGATCTCGGTGGTCTACCGGGCCTGCGAGGAGACAGGAGCTTCGCCGCTCGAGGTCGTGCGCGCGGCGACGGCGGCCACGGCGATCTTCGGTCTCCCTGCCTTCTGGACCGCGGTCAATGATCTCGACAACCAGGTACCCACATCCGCTCAGGATGCCCTGCATCACGAGTCCCGTCGGCTGCTCGACCGAGCCATCCGCTGGTTCCTCCAGACCCGAGGCGGGGCCTTGGACGTGGCAGGCGAGGTGGCCCGGTTCGGTCCTGCGGTGGCGGAGCTGGCGCCGCTCGTCCCGGGCGCACTTGTGGGTATCGAGCGGAGCCGCCTCGACGCGTCGACCGCGGCCTTCGTGGCAGGGGGCGCTCCCGTGGGACTCGCCGAGCAGGCGAGCGCCATGCTGGATGTTTTCGCGCTGCTTGACATCGTGCAGATTGCCGATGCCGTGGGGCAGCCGCCCGCGGAGATCATGCCCCTCTACTTCGCGCTGTCCGAGCGCTATGACGTCGATCGGCTCCTCTCGCGCATCACCGGCCTGCCGCGCGGCGATCGCTGGACGGCCTTGGCTCGTCAGGCACTGCGCACGGACCTCTACGCCGCACTCGCAGGAGTCACGGCGGGGGTCGCGACGGCCACGCAACCGGGGGAGGCACCCGAGCGCAGGATCGCTGCGTGGGAGGACCAGCATCGCGAGGGTCTCGCGCGTGCCCAGGCGACCCTGGATCAGATCGCGGCCCTCGAGACCGGTGATCTTGCGACCCTGTCGGTAGCGCTGCGCGTGCTCCGCAACCTCGTCGCTCAGGGTCAGGGTCAGTCATGGAGCAGCGGCGGGTAGGTTTTACTCATGGCAGCGTTGAGCGAAGCGACCATCCGGTCCCTGCCCAAGGTGCTGCTGCACGACCACCTGGATGGGGGCGTGCGCCCGGTCACCGTGGCCGAACTCGCCGCCGAGACCGGCTACGGCGACCTACCCGAGACGGACCCCGGACGGCTCGCGGCGTGGTTCCGCGATGCCGCTGACTCGGGCTCTCTCGACCGCTACCTCGAGACCTTCCAGCACACCGTGGGTGTGATGCAGACCCCGGAGGCCCTTGCCCGAGTCGCTCGCGAATGCGCGGAGGATCTGGCTGCGGACGGCATCGTCTACGCCGAAGTCCGCTTTGCGCCGGAGCTCCACACCCTCCGGGCGCTCTCCCTGCGCGATGTCATTGACGCCGTACTCGATGGCTTCCGCGAAGGCGAGAGGGCGACGGGGATTCGCGTAGGGGCGCTGCTTACGGCCATGCGCACCGCGGCCAAGAGTCGCGAGATCGCCGACCTTGTCGTGGAGTATCGCGACCGGGGTGTCGTGGGCTTCGACATCGCGGGGCGCGAGGCGGGCTACCCGCCCACTCGTCATCTCGACGCCTTCGAGTACCTCCGTCGCGAGAACGCGCACTTCACGATCCATGCCGGCGAGGCCTTCGGGTTGCCGAGTATCTGGGAGGCGATCCAGTGGTGCGGTGCCGATCGGCTCGGGCACGGCGTTCGCATCGTCGATGACATCGAGCGGCGCCCGGACGGCACCTATCACCTGGGGCCTTTGGCGGCATACGTACGCGACCGCCGTATCCCTCTCGAGTTGTGCCCCACATCGAATGTGATGACGGGCGCCGCCCCGAGCATCGCCGAGCACCCCATCGGCATGCTGGCGGACCTGCGATTCCGCGTCACCATCAACACCGACAACCGGCTGATGTCGCGCACCACCATGACCCAGGAGATGCTCGCCGTGAGCGAGGCCTTCGGCTGGGGCGTCAAGGAAATGCGGTGGCTGACGGTCAATGCCATGAAGAGCGCGTTCATCCCCTTTGACGAGCGCCTTGCCCTCATTGATGACGTCATCAAGCCCGCCTACGCTGCGGCCGGGGCATAGGGTCAGGCCATGAGCGTCGTCGAGCAACTTCATTCCACCGCCGCCAATGTCGAGGGCGTCAGGGAGGGCCTGGGTCGCCTTCGCGGAGCGCTCGAGCAGACGGAGTCGGTCCTCACGATCGCCGACGATGTGCTCGGCAGGACCGATGAGGTGCTCGAGTCGGCAGCTGAGGCTCTGGAGACATCTAAGCGCTGGGCTCCGCGGGTGGGCATCGTGCTCGGTGTCGTGGCCGTGGCAGCCATCGGAGTCGTCATCGTGATGCGTCTGCGCAAGCGTCACGACGAAGAGTAACTCCGCGCCGACTAAGGCAGGCGCACGGTCCACGCGGTCGACGTGATCTCGAACCCCACGCCCTCGTAGGCGCGCAGGGCTGCGTCGTTGCCGACCGTGACGACGAGTCCGAGCGAGGCGAAGCCGTGCAGTCGCGCGGCGGCCCACCGCAGCAGCGCTGCTCCCGTGCCGGCGTACTCGGGGCGGGGATCGCGCCAGATGTCGCAGACCCAGGCACCCTCTCCGGGCCGATCGACCACGAGGATTCCGCCGTAGACGCGGCCGTCACGCACCGCGAGGGCACTCGCATGGCAGATCAGTGCGCCCAGCTCGGCGCCTGCGGTGTAGGGGATGAGATAGGTGTCGATGAGTGATGCGCCCCCGGGCATGTGGTCAGGATGTCCCGCTGGGTACGCCGCCTCGAACGAGGGAATCACCGCCTCCCACGGCACGGGTGGGGTCGCGTCCGGCGCGAAGGGGAGGAACTCGGGGTCGTCGTACTCCTCGAGAGGGAGCGCAAGGCTCATCTGATGGGCGTGGCGCTGCAGTGTGGCTCCGTCAGCGAGAAGGGCTTCGGCCTCGCCAGCGTCTTCGATGCTGACGGTCCCGACCAGGTGCGGTGGGACGAAAGGCGTCTCAGACACCCTGCGGATGCCACACGGTGGTGGTCTCGACGAAGGCACTGATCCGACCCAGGCCGGGATCAGCGGACCAGTCCGGCGCGGATGCCGGCGGAGGAAGCACGCGCTTGATCGTGTCGGCGGCCGCGACAGCCATCTCGGTCGCGACTGCGTCGTCGACGACACCCGTGAGGTCCAGTGCGTCCACATCCGCGTGAGATGCAAGCCACGGGCCGATCTCCCCGGGTGCACCCGTGAGGATGTTGACCACGCCTCCCGGCAGGTCGGAGGTCGCGAGCACCTCGGCAAGGGTGATCGCGGGCAGCGGGCATTCCGGAGATGCGACGACGACGCACGCGTTGCCGCTCACGATGATCGGCGCCACGACGCTCACAAGACCCAGCAGCGACGGTCGCTGCGGCGCGATCGCGGCGACCACGCCGGTGGGCTCCGGGACGGAGAAGTTGAAGTACGGGCCGGCCACGGGGTTGCTCGAGCCGAGGACCTGGGCGATCTTGTCGGACCAGCCGGCGTACCAGACCCACCTGTCGATGGTCGCGTCGACCTGGGCGGTCGCGCGTCGGGAGGAGCAGCCCTCTGACCTCTCGATCTCGTCCTCGAATTGCGCCCGGCGCCCCTCGAGCATCTCGGCGATGCGGTAGATGACCTGGCCCCGGTTGTACGCCGTCGCCGACGACCAGCCGCGCTGCGCGGCACGTGCGGCGAGCACCGCGTCACGTGCGTCCTTGCGCGAGGCAAGCGAGGCATTGGCGAGGAAACGGCCCTTGGCATCGGTGACGGCGTAGGTGCGACCGCTCTCGCTGCGCGGGAAGGCGCCGCCGATGAAGAGCTTGTACGTCTTGCGGACGTCGAGACGGCCTTCCATCACACGACCTCCTGCTTGAGATAGGCGGCGAGGCCCTGGCGACCGCCCTCGCGTCCGAAGCCCGATTCCTTGTAGCCGCCGAAAGGCGAGGCGGGGTCGAATCGATTGAAGGTATTGGCCCAGACGACACCGGCGCGCAGCCGTGATGCCATCCAGAGGGTGCGCGATCCCTTATCGCTCCAGACACCTGCCGAGAGGCCGAAGGGGGTGTTGTTGGCCTTCTCCACTGCCTCTTCCGGAGTGCGGAAGGTGAGCACCGACAGCACCGGACCGAAGATCTCCTCGCGGGCGATGCGGTGCGCCTGGGTCACGCCCGTGAAGACGGTCGGGGGATACCACCAGCCCCGCTCGGGTATCGAGCACGGTGCCGACCAGCGATCGGCGCCCTCCGCCTCGCCGGACGCCACCAACTCCTCGATACGCGCGCGCTGCTCGGGGGAGTTGATGGCACCGACATCGGTGTTCTTGTCCATGGGGTCACCCAGCCGCAGCGTGGTGAGTCGGCGCTT
>CAZLNF010000016.1:0-18734 GCA_964560885.1 uncultured Actinomyces sp.
GGCGTGCTCGCCACGGCGATCGCCTTTCTCATCTTCTTCGCGCTGGTCGCCGAGGTCGGACCCTCACGCATGACCGTGATCACCTTCCTCAATCCGGCCGTCGCCGTGATGCTCGGCGTCATCGTGCTCTCCGAGCCGATTACGTGGGGGCTGGTGCTGGGCTTCCCGCTCGTGCTCCTCGGCTCATTCCTCGCGACACGGCCTGATCGCAATCGTGCCGCGAGCGTCGAGGACTCCCCGCACGCCTGACTCGGAGTCGATGGGGCGATCAGGTCTGCGCGGCGATGCGCTCGCGCACACTGCGCGTGACGTAGTGATCGGCAAAGAACGATGCGAAGGGGATCGTGCCCGCGAGCAGCACCGCGACGGTGCGGACCACGCTGAATCGCATGCGGAAGGAGATGTCGAGCCCGGTGGCGACGTAGAGCACGTAGAGCCAGCCGTGCGCCTGCCAGCCGAGGGCGTAGATCGTCCCGAGGATCCCCCCCTCGGTCAGCCCGAAGACGTACTTCAGCGGGAGGAAGACCACGGACATGACGGCGAGGAGGACACCGGTCACCCAGGCCATGATGCGAAAGCGAAGGAGTGCGCCGCTGAGACCGCTCATGCTTCCAGGCTATCCGTGGTTGCCGGATCTCGTCGGATGACCCAGAGCCACCACATCACCCAGACGAAGCCCGCAAAGACGAACCACTGGAGCGTGTAGGCCGCATTTTGCAGCGGGAACGGCACGTCAGCGGTCTGCACGGTGAGCGGCACGGGCTGCGGTGCCGGCACCGAGGCGGGATCCTCGCCCCGCAGGACCAGGATGAGCGACACGATCTGGACGCCCCACGCACGCTCGATCTCCGAGCGGGAGACCGCGACGAGGGATCCATCGGGCCGACGTGCCTGCTCGGCATAGAAGTCCTCGAATGGCTGCAGCGCACCCTCGAGCCGGACTGGCCCCGCAGGCACGGCCAGTGCAGGGCTCGTCGGGGATTCCACCCACCCGCGCAGGACGGCGACCGTCACCCCGTCGATGACGAAGGGGGTGATCACCCAGTAGCCGGGCCGAGCATTGAGCTCACGCTGGGCGACCAGGAGCTGCTCCGCGTCGGCGTACTCCCCCGCTGCAGTGACCGGTCGACCCACCGAGGTGGCCGGGAAGCCATCGACGCTCGCCGCCTCGAGCACGGGGATCGCCGCGGAGATGGCGGCCTGCTCGGCTTCGACGATGTCAAGGGTGCGCGAACCCTGCCAGAGGCCGGCGATGATGCACAGGGCCGAGAAGATTACGGCGAGGACGGTGAGCGCGACGGACCGCGCGCTGACGGACATATCAACGCGACGGCGGCTCGTCGGCCCCGGAGCCGTCGGAGTCCTGCTGCTGGGCACCGCGCTCCTCGGCCTCCTCGGTGAAGCGCTCATCCGCAGCGCGCTCGGCGTCGCCCGGCCCCTCGGGAAGGTTGGGATCGACCTTCGCGATCTGCTTGCGCATGGATCGGTAGAGCAACACGATCGCGATGACCAGGAAGACGAAGCAGATGAGCGCGAGCAGCCCCGGCGTCACGCGCGACGGGTCAATCGGCGGCTCCTCCGGCAAGGGACTCGGGAGCGGGCTCTCCTCGAAGAAGAGCACGGCGAAGACGGAGGTCACGTTGATCATCATGCCTCCCGGATCCCCGCGAAGAGGTCGGACTCCGGGAGAGATGTCTCGACGTGGGAGAGGGCGAGGTGGTAGTCCTCGGTGGGCCAAAGGTCGCGGTGCATTTCGAGGGGGACGGCAAACCAGATTCCCTCGGGATCGACCTGCGTGCGATGGGCTCGCAAGGCGTCGTCGCGCACCGGGAAGTAGTCGTCGACGCGCACGCGCGTGGTGACGCGATCCTCCTCGATCTCATCCCAGTCGTCCAACCACTCGGCGTAGGGAGACTCCATGCCCGCAGCGGTCAACGCCTCGTGGAAGGTCATGACGCGGTCGCGCGTGAAGGTCATGTTGTAGTAGAGCTTGAGTGGCTGCCATGGCTCACCGGAGTCGGGGTACGCCGCGGCATCGCCCGACTTGGTGAACGCCTCCATCGAAACCTCGTGGCAGCGGATGTGGTCGGGATGCGGATATCCGCCGTTCTCGTCGTACGTCGTGATGACGTGCGGGCGGAACTCCCGGACGAGTCGTACGAGCGGCTCCGACGCCACGTCGAGAGGGAGGTCGGCGAAGCAGCCCGCTGGCAGCGGCGGCCGCGGATCCCCCTCGGGATAGCCCGAGTCCGCAAAGCCCAGCCACGCGTGCCCCACGCCGAGGATCCGCACCGCCTCAGCCATCTCCTGCCGGCGCACCTCCGCGATGCCGAGGGCGTCGACGTCGGCCTGTGCAGCGGGGTTCAGCACGTCACCGCGCTCCCCGCCCGTGCAGGTGACGACCAGGACCTCGACACCCTCCTTGACGTAGTGGGCGAGGGTCGCGGCCCCCTTGCTCGACTCATCGTCAGGATGGGCGTGGACCGCCATGAGGCGAAGGGGCTCGGGCACCCCGCTAGTCTCCCAAGGGATCGCTCTACACGCGACGGGAGGTGCCATGAGCAGTGCCATCGACGGGCGCAGCCTGCCTCCTGACCTCCAGGCGCGCTACGGAGTCGGGCGCAGGTCGCCCCTGCCCCTCATCGCCGGCCTCGTGGGCATCACCGCGTTCATCGCAGCCCTCGCCTTCGTTACCTTCAACCTCGTCTCCCCCAAGGTCACCTACGAGTTGCTGTCCTGGAACGACTTGGCCGCCGACCGCGTGGATGTGACCTTCGACATACGTCGCTCGGAGGAGTGGGATGTCTACTGCGTCCTGCGAGCCCAGGACGAATCCCGCACGGATGTGGGTTACGCCGTCGTGGCGATCCCTCGGGGCACCTCCTACGTCCAGACGACCTATTCCCTGCGCACGCTGGCGCCCGCATACGTCGTGGAGGTCCTGGCCTGCCAGGCGGGGGCTCCTCCCGAGCGCGTCGTCCCGGCGCAGTTCCCCCCCGGCGTAGTCCCTCCGGACCAGCCGTGGACCCCGCCCGCAGGGGCCTGATCAGCGGAGTGGGCCGTACCCTGGCCCGATGAGCACTGAGATCACCTGGCTGACCCAGGAGGCCTACGACCGACTCGCGCAGGAGCTCGAGGAGCGGTCCGGTCCGCGGCGGTCGGAGATCACCAAGCGGATCGAGGCAGCGCGCGAGGAGGGTGACCTCAAGGAGAACGGCGGCTACCACGCCGCCAAGGAGGAGCAGGGCAAGAACGAGGCCCGCATCCGCCAGCTCAAGCAGCTGCTCGAGAACTCTCGCATCGGCGCCCCCGAGGCCGAGCATGACGAGGTAGCTCCGGGCAAGGTCGTCACGGTGCGCTTCGTCGAGTTCGGCGACGAGGAGACCTTCCTTCTCGGCTCACGCGAGGAAGCCGCCCACGCATCGGTGGAGGTCTACTCCCCCACGTCGCCATTGGGCCAAGCGGTGCTCGGTGCACGCGTGGGCGACACGGTGTCCTATGCGCTCGCCAACGGCAAGCAGGTCACGGTCGAGATCACCGCGGCCCAGCCGTACGCCGGCTGACACTCACTTCGTCTGTCGCTCAGCGGCTCGTCGCGGTGCGGTAGCGCCGCACGGCGAGCGGCGCGAAGATCGCGATGAGCACAGCGCACGAGATGAGCGTGTAGGCGATCGGATTCTGCTGCGGCCATGCATCGCCGATGATGCCCGTGGGGTTGCCGAAGAGCTCGCGGGTGGAGAGCACCAGCGAGGAGATCGGATTCCACTGGGCGATGGGCTGGAGCCACGTCGGCATCGCGGTGATGGGCACGAAGGCGTTGGAGAGGAAGGTCAGCGGGAAGAGCCACACCAGGCCGGCCGTCTGCGCTGTCTCGGGATTCGGCATGTAGAGGCCGATCCACGAGCCGATCCACGCCACGGTGTAGGCGAAGAGAAGCAGGAGCAGGTAGGCGTAGATGGCGTTGAGTACGCCGTCGTTGATGCGCCAGCCGATGAGCAGGCCGGTGACGCTGAGCACGAAGAGCACCAGGATCTGCCGCGCCGCGTCGGCGAAGGTGCGCCCGATGAGCACACCGCCCGACGCCATCGGCAGGGAGCGGAAGCGGTCGATGATGCCGCGCTTCATGTCCTCCGCGAGGCCGACCGTGGCGGCCGCGGAGGCGAAGGCCACCGTCTGACCAAAGATGCCGGGCATGAGGTACTGCCGGTAGACATTCGCATCCGGAGCCGTGGTCGGATCCGAACCGGGAATCGGAATCGCGCCACCGAAGACGAAGGCAAAGAGAAGCACGAAGATGACCGGCTGCACGATCGAGAAGAAGAGGAGCTCGGGCACGCGGATCGTCTGGATGAGGTTGCGACGCGCCACCACCAGGCCGTCGTGGAGCCCCCATCCGATGAGCGGGCGGCTTCGCGTGGGGACAGCGGTGCTCATGACTGCTCCTCCTCCGTCGAATGGCCGGTAATCGCCAGGAAGACGTCGTCCAGGGTGGGGCGTCGCAGCGCGACATCCGCGATGCCGATGTGAGCGGAGTCAAGAGCGCGCACCGCATCGACGAGCGTGAGCGAGCCGCCCACGACCGGGGCCACGACCCGTGCGTCGGTGCGATCCACCGTCACCTCGCCCGTGGCGACGGGGCGCAGCGCCTGGGCAGCCGCATCGAGCTGCGCCGAGTCCTTGACGACCACCTCGAGACGATCGCCGCCGACCTGGTCCTTGAGCACATCGGACGTGCCCTGCGCGATGACCTTGCCGTGGTCGATGACGACGATCTCCTCCGCGAGCTGATCCGCCTCTTCGAGGTACTGGGTCGTGAGGAGCACCGTCGTCCCGTCCGCGACGAGGTCCGTGATCACCTCCCAGAGTCCGAGACGTGAGCGAGGGTCCAGGCCGGTGGTGGGCTCATCGAGGAAGAGCACGCGGGGCTTCGCGATGAGGCTCGCTGCGAGATCGAGTCGGCGGCGCATGCCGCCCGAATAGGTGCGCAGGGACCGGTCGGCGGCGTCAGCCAGGTCGAAGCGGTCGAGCAACTCGTCGCTGCGCTCCTTCACATACTTCGAGGGCAGGTGGTAGAGGTCCCCGAACATCCTGAGGTTCTCCCGGCCCGTGAGGTACTCGTCGACCGCGGCGTACTGGCCGGTGAGCCCGATGATCCGGCGTACGGCGTTGGGCTTCTTCACGACGTCCAGCCCATCGACCGTCGCCGTGCCCGAGTCCGGCAGCAGGAGTGTCGTGAGGATGCGCACCGTGGTCGTCTTGCCGGCTCCATTGGGTCCGAGGAGACCGTAGACGGTGCCTTCCGGGACGCTGAGATCCAGGCCGTCCAAGGCGACCACGTCGCCGTACTTCTTGACGAGGCCCCGAGCCTCGATGATGTCGGACACGGCCTGCACGCTACTCCGGCGCTACTGCACCTCGGTGATGCGGTACCCCCGCTGCCTGAGGTGATCGAGCAGTTGCTCGCGATGATCGGCGCCACGGGTCTCGAGGTCGATCGTGATCTCCACCTCATCGACAGCAAGCCGGGGATTGGTGCGCAGATGGGAGACATCGACGACGTTGGCGTCCAGGGAGCCGATCTCGGCCAGGAGGCCAGCGAGCGAGCCGGGCCTGTCCGGGACGTGCACGGTGATCTGGGTGAAGCGGCCTCCCGCGGTGAGGCCGTGGCGGATGACGCGCATCATCACGAGCGGATCGACGTTGCCGCCCGAGAGCACCGCGACCACGGGCGCTTCGAAGGAAGCAGGGTCATCCATGATGGCCGCCACGGCCGCGGCGCCCCCCGGCTCGACGACGAGCTTCGACCTCTCGAGGAGCTGCAGTTGCGCCTTGGCGAGCATGTCCTCCGAGACCACGCGGATGTCGTCGACATAGCGCTGGATGAGGGCGAAGGGCACGTCCCCGGGTCGGCCGACGGCGATGCCATCCGCCATCGTGCGCATGGTCTTGAGGGGCACGGGATGCCCGGCGAGCAGCGAGGGCGGGTACGCCGCCGCACCCGCGGCCTGCGCGCCGATGACCTTCACGTCCGGACGCTGCGCCTTGATGGCCAGCGCGACGCCGGCGAGGAGGCCGCCCCCGCCAGTGCACACGACGACGGTGCGCACGTCGGGCACCTGCTCGAGGATCTCCAATCCGAGCGTGCCCTGCCCCGCGACGATGTCGGGGTGATCGAACGGCGAGATGAAGATCGCACCGGTCGATTCAGCGAAGGCACGCGCTTCGACGATCGCCTCGTCGAGCGTGGCGCCGTGGAAGCGCACATCCGCGCCGTAATCACGAGTGGCAATGACCTTGGGCATGCTGGCCGAGCGCGGCATGAAGATCGTGGAGCGGATGCCCAGCATGGACGCCGCCAGGGCGACGCCCTGAGCGTGATTGCCCGCTGATGCAGCGACGACGCCTACAGCGCGCTCGGCGTCACTGAGTTGGCTGAGCCGGTTGTAGGCCCCGCGGATCTTGAAGGATCCCGCGCGCTGGAGATTCTCGGTGGCCAGGAAGGCAGGACCGCCCACACGATCGGAGAGCCACCGCGCCGAGTGCACGGGCAGGCGGCGTACGACGCCCTCGAGGCGCCCGGCCGCCGCCTCGATGTCGGCGAGGGTGACTGATGCCTCGGATCCCACAGGCGCATCCTGGCATGTCCCGGTGCAGACTGGTGGGGTGAATACCGCCGTCGACCAGCCTGTGGACCTCCGTGAGACGGCTCGCGTCTCCATGGCGCGCATGGCGCACACGGACGTGGTGATCCCCAAGGACCGGCGCCGCGATGTGGCCCGGCCGCCCGGTCCCAGGGGTATTCAGGTCATCCGGCGGTTCGTCACGGGCAATGACGCGCCATGGTTCATGGTCGAGATGGAGCGCAAGTATCCGACCATCGCGCACATGAACCTCATCGGCGAGCACACCTATCTGCTCACCTCTCCCGAGGCCATCGTGGAAGCCTTCATCGGGCATGGCCGCGAGACGATGAAGGGCCCCGGCCTGCAGGGTGCCAAGGCCGTCCTCGGCAACGGCCTGCTCACGAGCGAGGGCGAGGTGCACCTGCGCAACCGCCGACTCGTCCAGCCGGCCTTCCACCGGGACCGGGTCGCGGAGTACTCGCGCGACATGGTCTCCCTCACTCTCGACCACGAAGCCGCGTGGCGCGACGGCCAAGCCGTCGACATGCAGACCGACATGTCCGCGCTCACGCTCACGATCGTCGGGCGCACGCTCTTCGGTGCCGACCTCGCAGACGACGCGCAGGAGATCGGCGAAGCCCTTGAGGGACTGCTCACCGGGATGGGCCGCTATCTGGTGTTCGGCCCGAAGGCACTGAGCATTCCCAGCCCTCCTCGCAAGCGCGCACTCATGTCCTTCGCCCGCATCGACAGGATCGTGCAGCGCACGATCGACGAGCACCGCGCGCTCGGCGACACGGGAGACATGCTCAGCATGCTGCTCGCCGCCGAGGAAGACGGGTCGGGATTCACCGATGCTCAGGTGCGCGACGAGGCCATGACCCTCATCCTGGCCGGGCATGAGACCACCGCGATGACCATGACCTGGACCTGGATGCTCCTCGCGCAGTATCCGGAGGTCGCCGAGTGGCTCCACGAGGAGCTCGACGCGGTCCTCGGCGGGCGCGCCCCGACGATGGAAGACATGGCGTCGCTGCCGCGCAGCCGTGCCGTGATCGCCGAATCCATCCGGCTCTATCCCCCCGCGTGGATCCAGGGCCGGCGCCGCCTCTCCGACATCGAGGTGGACGGCTGGACTGTCCCGGAGGGTTCGATCACGCTCATCAGCCAGTTCGCCATGCACCGAAGCCCTCGCTGGTGGGAGTCCTCACTGGCATTCCGTCCACAGCGATGGATCGATGCCGAAGGCAACTTCAGCGAAGACGCACCTGGTCAGCCCCGAGGAGCCTGGTTCCCCTTCGGCTGGGGCAACCGTCGTTGCATCGGAGAGCAGTTCGCGTGGACTGAAGCGACCCTCGTGCTCGCCACCCTCGCTCAGCGTTGGCGGCCCGAGCTCGTGCCCGGCAGCGACATCACCCTTATCCCTGCAGTGACCCTGCGCTCCCGCGACGGCATGCCGATGGTGCTGCGTCGTCGCTAGGCGCTAAGGCCTGGGCCCTTCGCTCCGATGCCCTTGGCGCTCGTGGTGCGCGCGCGATCCGCAGCCTCACGGCCGGCGCGAGAGGCGCTCCCTGCCCGACGGCTCACCCCACCGGAGTAGCCACTCCACCGACCGCGAGCTGTCGAGGCCTTGCGATAGAACGACCGCACCTCAGTCTCCTTGCTGCGCAGCACCAGGGCGCCCGTCGTCGCGACGGCCTTGCCACCCGGCACCTCCGCAGGGATATCGACGCGCTGGCGCTCGGCCTCGGCGAGCACTTGCTCGCGCGCCTCCTGCAGGCGGTCGCCGATGCGGTCGATGAAGGCGCGGTAGAACGCCGCACGCGCAGTCTGCGCGGTGTGCGGCTTGCGCCAGCCATCACGGGAGACGTAGGTGTCGCCCTTCCACTCCCCGACCGCGAGCCAGGTCGTCGCAGATACCGTCATCTGCGTGGCGAGCGAGCCGAAGAGTGCCTCCACAAGCTCGATATCGCTCGGCATGCCGTAGGCGATGACATAGGTGGAGTTGTGGGCAATATCGACCTGCAGTGAATTGCACTGCCCGACCACCACGAAGAGACTCACCAGGTGGGTGTTGGCCCGCTTGCCGCGCTCGCCGATCGTGATCGTGACGCTCACCGGCTGCTCGCGTGCCTCGCGCCGTGCAGTGAGCGCGCGCGCCACGGCGAGATCGACACTGGCCTGGGTCGCGAGTGCCTGTGCCTTGGCGAGATAGGCCTCGGCCTCATGCGGATTGTCGCTGCGCTCGGCCTTGACCAGCAGGGCAGCGATGCGATCGAGATGGCTCATCGCGCTCTCTCAGCAACGGGGATGCCGGCTCCATCGAAGGCGGCCCGCAGGAGCAGCGCCGCCTCGGGCCCGAGCGCAATCTCGACAAGCAGGACCTCGTCGCCGCAGAACTCCGGGCCGTGCGCCGCTGCACCGGGATGCGAGTGAGCCACAAGGTGATGGGTGAGCTCGTGGAGGACGACCGACTCGCGTGCGGCCCAGCGCTCCCCGACAAGTCCCTTGAGCGGCAGCGCGATGACCCCATCGGAATAGTGCGCCCTGCCGGTGCCTGCGCGCTCGCGGACCCGGACGGGCGGCACGCCCGGCCATCGCGTGACGACACCGATGAGGGCAAGCACGGACTCGACGTAGCGCTGCACGGAGGCGATATCCGCGAAGCGCCGCTCCGTGGGCACCTGCAGGGGCGAGCCGAAGAAGTCCACGGTGCCGCCGCGCGCAAGCTGGCGCGCCCACTGCTCCTCCGCGGCGTACACGGCGGAGCGATGCTGGTCACGTGAGGTCACGGAGCCACCGTAGGCCGCGACGACCGCCTGTCGTCAACGGCGCGCAGTGGCCTGTGGACAGTCTGCTCGGGGGCCGTCATGGCGGGTCGAGGAGCGAGCGCAGCGCAGCGTCGAAGAGGTCGGCGTCCACGCCGGACTCCGACGAGACAGGGCGGCGGATCTCCGGTGGCGACGCGGGCCTTGCCGTGCGGTCGAGGACGAGGACGACCGCGGTGAAGCCATGCAGGTGATTGGCACCGCCCACGGGGCCAATCTCGCCGGCGGCGAAGAACCCTCCGACTGAGGTCGTGCCCAGGCCCTTGCGGACGATCGCCGCATCGTGATCGGACGTCGTGAACATCGCGCCGCCGCGCCCGTTGCAGGTGACGAGATAGGCCCCCGCGGGACTCTCCGCGTCGCCCACGAAGCCCATGACGGACTCCAGATCGGACTCAGCCGAGTCGGCATCGCGCAGGTGCAGTCGCACCACGGCACCCACGGGCACGTCGTCGCCCACCGTGACGGCTCCCGTGGCCGCATCGACACCGAGGATGCCGCGGATGACGTAGTCAGCAGCGTGCGTGCCGTCGCTCCGGTCGTCGCGGGCGATGCCCACGTGCAGTCCCCGCACGGCGAGGGCTTGATCGCCGTCATCCAGGCCGGATACGACGTCACGTATCCGCTCCAGGGCCGGCCGGCCCGCGAGTTGGCTCACGGTCGTGCCAGCCGACGCCGTCACCGTCATCGCATCGCCAATGGGCCGGCAGCCCTGACTCACCACGACGCGGACAGGAGCCTTGGCATCCAGGACCACGCCCACGCCGCCGTTGTCGAAGATCGCTCCGTCGAGGAGCAGCCGCGAGTCACCGCGTCGCTGCCCGCCCGAGACGAGGCCGCCGACAACCGGCAAGGGGCCGTCGACGCGCGCGAAGGCCGCCACCACCTCGTCGGCGGGCAGCGTCCACGGGTCCGCGAGAAGCAGGGCGAGGCGATCGCCGTCGTCGATATCGGGTAGCCCGGTGAGCGCCAGGCCTCCATGTGGCGCAGGGACGGTCGCGAGTCGGAAGCCGCGCGGACGCGTGCCCGGCAGGTGCGCGAGCCAAACCGAGACTGCAGGCTGCATCTCGACGGACCCATCCGGACCAATGACGCCGTGCGCATTGGAGCCGACCACGACGCACTCGGGGGATTCCTCGGCGATAAGCGCCGCGGCGTGAGCGAGGGCCCGCCCGGCCGCGAGGGGCTCTCCCGGAGCGCTCACCTCGATGATCGCGAGCGTCGCAGGAGCCCCGAGATCGTCAACTGCCGCGCGCACGGCCTCCGGCACGGACGTCTCAAGCCCGCGGCGCAGTGCTACCGCGCAGCGGGCCTCGTCTAGGCCTCCGGGCGCCATGTCCACCATCCTGACGTACCGTCGGGTCATGACGAGCCTCGCTCCCCCTGTCCCGGCAGACCTCCCCCGCACCCTCGGGGCACTGCGCGCGAGCGGCTACGAGCCCCGCACGGTCAAGGAGGAGATGCGCGCCAATCTCGTGGCCCGCCTCGCGGCAGGCGAGCCGACCTTCCCGGGCATCGTCGGCTTCGACGACACAGTCATTCCGCAGGTGGAGCGCGCACTGCTCGCCGGTCACGACATCGTGCTGCTCGGTGAGCGAGGCCAGGGCAAGACGCGTCTGATACGCACCCTCGTCACGCTGCTCGACGAGTGGATCCCCGTCGTCGAGGGCTCTGAGGTCAACGACGACCCGATGGCGCCGGTGAGTGCCTACGCGCGACGCATCGTCGCCGAGCGCGGCGATGACACGTCCGTCACGTGGCGCCACCGCAGCGAGCGCTACGGCGAGAAGCTCGCCACGCCCGACACCTCGGTCGGCGATCTCGTGGGAGATGTCGATCCGGTGAAGGTGGCCGAGGGACGCACTCTCGGCGATCCCGAGACCATTCACTTCGGGCTCGTGCCCCGGACCAATCGCGGCATCTTCGCGATCAACGAGCTCCCCGACCTCGCCGAGCGCATCCAGGTCGCGCTGCTCAACGTGCTCGAGGAGCGGGATATCCAGGTGCGCGGCTACACCCTGCGCCTGCCCTTGGACCTGCTCGTCGTGGCGAGTGCCAATCCCGAGGACTACACCAACCGCGGGCGCATCATCACGCCGATGAAGGACCGCTTCGGCGCGGAGATCACGACCCACTACCCCTACGACGTACAGCATGAGATCAGCCTCATCGCCCAGGAGGCAGATCTCGTCGCCATCGTGCCGCTGCACCTGCTCGAGGTCATCGCGCGCTTCACCCGGCTCGTGCGCGAGTCGGGTGCCGTCGACCAGCGCAGCGGCGTCTCGGCGCGCTTCGCGATCGCGGCCGCCGAGGCGCTTGCCGGTGCGGCACTGCGCCGCGCCGCCATCACCGCCGACGAGCCAGTCGCGCGCGTGGGCGATCTCGCCGGAGTCGTCCCCACCCTGCGCGGCAAGGTGGAGTTCGAGGTGAGCGAGGAGGGCCGCGAGGAAGAGGTGCTGCAGCATCTCGCGCGCAAGGCGGTCGCCGAGACCTACCGACGACACCTCGGTGGAGTCGATCTCACGCCCCTCGTCACGCTCCTCGACGAGGGCGGCACGATCGAAGCCGGCGACCTCGTCACCGCGACCGGGCTGCTCAACGCTGCGGGCGCATGGGAGGGACTCGGGCGCCTCATCGCCGCGACCGAGGGACCCGACGCGGAGCCGACCGCGGGGATCACGGCAGCGTGCGTCGAGCTTGCCCTCGAGGGCCTGTGGCTCACCCGCCGCATCGACAAGGACGAATCAGACGGTCGCGTCACCTACGGCACCACGTCTTCGGAGGAATAGGTGCGCTACCGGTACGGCGCCTTCCACGGGGGGCCCGACCCCCTCGCCGAGCCCGTGGATGCGGGCGCGGCGGTCGATGCGCTTGCCGACCGCATCCTCGATGGCTCGTCGGTGCGCGATGCCCTGCGCGACATGCTGCGCCGGGGCATGGAGGGCGCACGCGGGCTCGACGACCTGCGTCGCCGCCTGCAGCAGCGCCGGCGCGAACTGCAGAAGTCGGGCCGCCTCGACGGCCTGCTGGAGAAAGTGCGCGAGAAGCTCGACGAGGCCCTCGAAAGCGAGCGCAGCGCACTCTTCCCCGATCCGTCCGACGACGCACGCTTCCGTGAGGCATCGCTCGACATGCTTCCCGACGACACCTCGCGCGCGGTGCGCGAGCTCGCTGACTACGACTGGCGCTCCCCCGAGGCGCAGGCTGCGTACGACGAGATCAAGGACATGCTGCGCCGCGACGTGCTCGACCAGCAGTTCAAGGGAATGTCACAGGCCCTGCAGAATCCCGGATCTCCCGAGGAGCAGCAGGCGATGAAGGACATGCTGGCTGACCTCAACACGATGCTGGACAAGCATCGCCGGGGCGAGGACGTCAGCGAGGACTTCGAGCAGTTCATGGACAAGCACGGAGAGTTCTTCCCCGACCGACCCGAGAGCTTCGAGCAGTTGCTCGACGACCTCGCGCGCAGGGCCGCTGCCATGCAGCGCATGCTCGACTCGATGACGCCTGAGCAGCGCGAGGAACTCGCCGGGCTCATGGAGCAGGCCTGGCAGGACATGGACCTTGCCTCCGAGATGTCGCAACTGCAGGATCACCTCCGCGCTTTGCGCCCAGACCTCCCGTGGACGGGGCGGCAGCGCATGCAGGGCGAGCGGGGGCTCGGGCTGCCCGACGCGACCGAGGCACTCGCGGAGATGGCCGACCTCGAGGCCCTCGAGGCGCAGTTGTCGCAGGACTATCCGGGAGCAACGCTCGACGACGTAGATGTCGAAACCGTGGAGCGCGCTCTCGGGCGCCAGGCGGTCGACGACATCGAGCGACTGCGCGAGATCGAGCGGCAGCTGCGCGAGCAGGGCTACCTCACCGAGCGCTCCGAGCTCAGCCCCAAGGCGGTGCGACGCATCGGCCGCACCGCGCTGCGTCGTGTCTTCGCCGATCTGGGTGCCGGCCCCCGCGGCGAGCACGAGATCCACGACGCCGGGGCCGCGGGCGAATTCACCGGGCAGTCCCGGCAGTGGGAGTTCGGCGACGAGCAGCCGCTGGATGTCGTGCGCACGGTCGGCAATGCGGTGCGCCGCGGACTGTCCGAGGGTTCCACCGGCCTGCGCGCCGAGGACTTCGAGGTGCGTGAGACCGAGACGCGCACTCGTGCGGCAGTCGCGTTGCTCGTCGACCAGTCCTTCTCCATGGTGATGAACGACACGTGGCGCGCGGCCAAGACCACCGCGATGGCACTCCAGGCCCTCGCGGCATCGGCGTACCCGCTCGACGCCCTTCAGGTGATCACCTTCGCCAACCTCGCTCGCACGGTGAATCCCGAGGAACTGCCCGACCTCGCGGCGAGCGATATCCAGGGCACCAATCTCCACCACGCGCTCATGCTCGCCGGGCGCTTCCTCGACCGGCACCGGGATGCCGAGCCGGTCTGCCTCGTCGTCACCGACGGCGAGCCCACCGCGCACCTGCTATCCAGCCCATCTCCCTCCGGCGGCCCGGACTGGTGGTTCATGTGGCCCCCGGACCGGGAGACCATCGACCTCACCGTGGCGGAGGTCGACCGCCTCACCCGGCGCGGAGTACCGATCTCGTGGTTCCGGCTCGGTGACGATCCACGCCTGGAGCGCTTCCTCGACGCGATGGCACGGCGCAATGGAGGACGTGTGTTTGCCGCGGACGGTGACCGGCTGGGTGACTACGTCGTGACCGACTACGTGCGCGCACGCAAGGGGCGACGCCGCAGCGCATAGGGGCCCCGCGTAGGGTCGTCGATCGTGCGTCGATGGATCCCGCTGCTGCGTGATCTTCCGGTCGAGGTGAGTGTCCTCGCCTCGATTGCCTTCTTCGTCGCTCTCGGCTTCGGGATCGTCATCCCGTCCATCCCGATCTTTGCTGACTCCTTCGGTGTCACCGCGCTCGCTGCCTCGGCCGTCATCTCCGCCTTCGCGCTCATGCGCTTCGTCTCCTCGCCCTTCGCGGGGGCGTGGACCAACCGATTCGGCGAGCGCAACGTGCTGGCCACGGGCCTGGCGATCGTCGCGATCTCGAGCTTCTTCGCGGGATTGGCCCAGACCTACGTGCAACTGCTCATCCTGCGCGGCATCGGCGGCATCGGATCCGCGATGTTCACCGTCTCGGCCATGGCGCTGCTCCTGCGGGTCGTCGATGCGGACCAGCGCGGTCGCGCCTCCGCGGCCTGGCAGGGCGGATTCCTCGTCGGCGGCGTGGCGGGCCCGGCCGTCGGCGGCATCCTGCTCGCGGTGTCGATCCGCGCGCCCTTCTTCTTCTATGCCGGCACGCTCGCCATCGCTACCGTCATCGCCCTGGTCTTCCTCTCCCCCGCTCGCCTCGCCCAGCGCGAAGCAGCTGTGGTGACGTCGGAGCCGACCGGGGATGCGGCACCGGATGTCCGACCGGGCGGCTGGGCCGAGCTGCGCGAGGCACTCGGCAACGGCGCCTACCGTGCTGCCCTCGCGGTCAACCTCGCGACGGGGCTCACCGCCTTCGGCCTCCGCGCAGCGCTCATCCCGCTCTTCGTCGTCGAGGGACTCAAGCAGGGCCCCAGCCTGTCGGGATGGGCCTTCCTCGTCGCCGCCGCCGTACAAGCCATCTTCCTCGTGCCGGCCGGCCGCCTCACCGACCTACGCGGCCGGCGACCGGCGATGATCATCGGCACGATCGCGACCATCCTCGGCATGCTGCTCCTCGTCGCTGACGACCTGGCCACGGGCTCGCTCTCCCTCGCCCTGGTCGTCTTCTTCCTCAGCATGGTGGTCATGTCGATCGGCACGGCGTTCCTCGGCTCGGCGCCCACGGCCGTCGTCGGCGACATCATGGGCGGACGCCAGGGAGGCAGCGTGGTCGCCACCTTCCAGATGGTGTCGGATATCGGCGCGGTCATCGGCCCGCTGCTCGGCGGACTGCTGCTCGACCTCTACGGCTTCGAGTGGGCCTTCGCCTTCGGGGCGGCCATCGCGGCGCTGGCCCTCGTCTTCGTGGTCCTCATGCCCGAGACGCTGCGCTCGCGCACGCAGACCTAGTCGGGGAAGCCGGGAGCAGTGCGGCGCCAGGGCCGCACTCGCTCGACCCAGGCCGCGACCGACAGCAGCAGGGCCTCCCGGCCGCGGCGCGCCACGACCTGAGCCGCCACGGGGGTGCCCGCCGTCGGGTGCACGCCCATCGGGATGACGATGGCCGGCATCCCCGCGACATTCCAGGGCGCAGCGAAGGGCGCATAGCGGATGTTCGCCAGCATGGTCGAGGACCAGCCGCCACTGAACCAGCGCCGCGCATTGATGGGTGGCTGCGCGAGGGCGGGGGTCACCAGCACGTCGTACTCGCGGAGGAACTCATCAGCGTGGCGGATCCACGCATCGCGCAGGCGCTCATCCATGAGCGGAGTGCGGCGGACGAGTCGGCCCAGCATGGCGTGACGACGCACCCGCGGCTCCAACCGCGCCGAATCGAGTTCGTCCGCATCTGCCGCCGTGCCGGCGAACCAGCGCACGAGACCCGCGATCGCCGCCGCGTTGCCCGCGGCATCGGTCGCCGACACTGGCTCGGCGTGGCGCACTTCGTGACCTTCACCGCGCAGCATCGATGCCAGTCGATCCGCCGCTGCAGCCCACGCGGGATCGACAGCAACTCCCGCGACAGGTGCCCGGAAGGACACGGCGACGTGGAGGCGCTCGCCCACGGGCAAGATCCGCGCGAGGGCTGGATCATCGGCCATGACCGAGAGCAGCAGCGCCGCGTCCTGGGCGGTGGTGGCAAGTGCGCCGTTCTCGCTCATGGAGTACCAGTCGGTCGAGCCGAGTTGGGCGGGCACGACGCCCAGCCCCGGCTTGATGCCGACGAGGCCGCAGCAGGCAGCGGGGATGCGCACGCTGCCCATGCCGTCGTTGCCGTGGGCGACGGGCACCATGCCGGAGGAGACGGCTGCGGCGGATCCACCGCTGGATCCGCCCGGAGTGCGCGCGAGATCCCAGGGATTGCGCGTGATGCCGTGCACGGAGTCGGTGGCGCCGAAGACGCACAGCTCGGGCACGCGGGTGAGCCCGACGACGACACCGCCAGCAGCGCGAATCCTCTGGACCACGGGATGGTCGGCGGACTGAGGCGCATCGTCGGTCGCGGCCGATCCCACGCGCATGGGCTCCCCGGCGACGGGCACGTTGTCCTTGATAGCGACCGGCACGCCTGCAAGCGGCAGAGTGCCACGATCAGGACGCGCATCGACCTCCGCGGCCTCTGCGAGCGCGCGTTCGCCGCGCACGACCTGGAAGGCCGCGACGTCGTCGTCATAGGCGCGAATGCGCGCGAGAGACTCGGTGACGGTGTCGACCGCGGTACGCCGCCCCGCGCGCACCTCGTCGGCGATCTCCGTGGCCGACCAGGCGAGGGTCGTGCCCCCACTCATCCGAGTGCCTGCTTGAGGTCGGCGACCAGGTCGTCGATGCTCTCGATGCCGACGGAGAGCCGCACGAGATCCGCTGGCACTTCGAGCGCACTGCCCGCTGCGGACGCGTGGGTCATGCGCCCCGGGTGCTCGATAAGTGACTCGACTCCCCCGAGGGACTCCCCCAGTGTGAAGACGCGTGTCCGCCCGCAGATGTCGACCGCCTCCTGCTCGCCACCTGCCACCCGGAAGGACACCATGCCACCGAAGTCGCTCATCTGACGCGCAGCCACATCATGGCCGCGATGCCCGGGCAGACCGGGGTAAAAGACCTCGGTGACCGCCGGATGCGCCACAAGGAGATCGACGATCGCCTTCGCATTGGCGCAGTGCCGATCCATGCGCACGCCCAGCGTCTTGATCCCGCGCAGCACCAGCCACGAATCCCAGGGTCCGGGCACCGAGCCCATGGCGTTCTGGTGGTAGGCGAGGCGGTCGCCGAGCTCGGCATCTGCCACGACGAGGCCGCCGCCGATGACATCGCTGTGGCCGCCGAGGTACTTCGTCGTGGAGTGCACCACCACGTCGGCACCGAGCGCCAGCGGCTGCTGGAGGTACGGCGAGGCGAAGGTGTTGTCGACGACGAGCAGGGCACCTGCGTCATGGGCGATCTGCGCGAGCGCGGCAATGTCGACGACGGTGAGCAGAGGATTGGTCGGGGTCTCCGCCCAGATGATGCGCGTGCTCCCAGCACGCACGGCCGCGCGTACGGCGTCGAGGTCTGTGAGATCCACGGGCGTGTGCTCGACGCCCCACGGCTCGGCGACCTTGGCGAAGAGTCGATAGGTGCCGCCGTAGGCGTCGTTGCCGATGATCGCGTGCGCACCGGGGGCGGTCACCGTGCGCAGCAGGGTGTCCTCGGCCGCCAGCCCAGAGGCGAAGGCCAGACCGCGTGCCCCACCCTCCAGGGAGGCCAGGCACTCCTCGAGAGCCGTGCGCGTGGGGTTGCCGCTGCGGGAGTACTCATAGCCTCCGCGCAGTCCGCCCACGCCGTCCTGGGCATAGGTGGACACCTGATAGACGGGCGGCACGACAGCGCCCGTCTGCGGATCGGGCTCCTGTCCGGCGTGGATGGCGCGTGTCTCGAAGCCCGCCTGGTCCCATGACGTCATGGCAGGAGCCTAGGCGGGGGAGGCGCGCCGGGCATACCCGCGCCATACTCGGCGCATGGCCTTCCTCTTCTCCTCCGGCAAGTCGACGATGGTGACCCCGGACGCCGCCCTGCCCGGCCGCGACCACTACCCCTTCGAGATCCCCGCGGATCATGCCGTGCTCGGCACGCCGATCCGCGATCTCCCGGTCGAGCCATGGCCCGACGACCTCTCGGCGATCTACCTCGGCATGGGCTGCTTCTGGGGCGCGGAGGAGATCTACTGGCGCCTGCCGGGCGTCTACACCACCGCCGTCGGCTACCAGGGTGGCTTCACCCCGCATCCGACGTACGAAGAGGTGTGCACCGGACGCACCGGGCACACCGAAGCCGTGCTCGTCACCTACCGCGAGGACCAGATCTCGACGTACGACGTGCTCAAGCACTTCTGGGAGAGCCACGACCCGACGCAGGGCTATCGCCAGGGCAATGATCAGGGCACGCAGTACCGAAGCGCGGTCTTCTACACCACCGAGGCTCAGCGTGACCTCGTCGAGCGCACATCCGCGGCGTACGCCGGTGTGATCGCCGAGCGCGGCTACGGCGACATCACGACTCAGGTCGCTCCCGCGGACGACTGGCCCTTCTACTACGCCGAGGGCTACCACCAGCAGTACCTCTACAAGGTGCCCAACGGCTACCGCTGCCACGCCAACACCGGCCTCGCGCTCCCG
>CAZLNF010000017.1:0-18458 GCA_964560885.1 uncultured Actinomyces sp.
CCTGCTTGAGGCTCAGCGAGATGCGGCGACGCTCGAGGTCGATGTCGATGACCTTCACGAAGATCTCATCGCCGACCTGGACGATCTGCTCGGGAATCTCGACGTGACGCTCGGCGAGCTCGGAGATGTGGACGAGACCCTCGATGCCCTCCTCGACGCGGACGAAGGCACCGAAGGGGACGAGCTTCGTGACACGACCCGGCGCGACCTGGCCGATCTGGTGAGTGCGCGCGAAGTGCTGCCAGGGATCCTCCTGCGTCGCCTTCAGGGACAGGCTCACGCGCTCGCGATCCATGTCGACGTCGAGAACCTCGACCGTGACCTCCTGGCCCACCTCGACGACCTCGGAGGGGTGGTCGATGTGCTTCCAGGAGAGCTCGGAGACGTGCACGAGGCCGTCGACCCCGCCCAGATCCACGAAGGCGCCGAAGTTGACGATCGAGGAGATCACACCGGAGCGGATCTGGCCCTTCTGCAGGTTGTTGAGGAAGGTCTGGCGGACCTCGCTCTGGGTCTGCTCGAGCCAGGCACGGCGCGAGAGCACGACGTTATTGCGGTTCTTGTCGAGCTCGATGATCTTCGCCTCGAGCGTCTTGCCCACATAGGGCTGGAGGTCGCGCACGCGACGCATCTCGACCAGGGACGCCGGGAGGAAGCCACGCAGGCCGATGTCGAGGATGAGACCGCCCTTGACGACCTCGATGACGCTGCCTTCGACGACGCCGTCCTCTTCCTTGATGCGCTCGATCGTGCCCCAGGCACGCTCGTACTGAGCGCGCTTCTTGGACAGGATGAGACGACCGTCCTTGTCCTCCTTCTGGAGGACCAGGGCCTCGACCGCGTCGCCGACGGACACCACCTCATGGGGGTCGACGTCGTGCTTGATGGACAGCTCGCGGGAGGGGATCACACCCTCGGTCTTGTAGCCGATGTCGAGGAGGACCTCGTCACGATCGACCTTGACGATGGTGCCTTCGACGATGTCGCCGTCGTTGAAGTACTTGATGGTGGAATCGATAGCGGCGAGGAACTCATCGGCATCGCCGATGTCATTGACGGCTACCTGGGGTGCGATGGTCTGGGAGGTCACGCGGACTCCGATACGGATAGATGTCGGCCTGTGCACGTTCGAGTCCGTGATCGACGTGGAGCGCGGGGATCCGCGACCGCGAGGAACGTCACGAGGCCACTCGGTCTGGGACACGTGCGGGCTCGGCGTGCCCAGGGAGAATAGCGCAGCCCCGGGACAGGCCCGGATGCCGCCCTAGGAGGGGCGTCAGGCGGAGGCGGAGCCCCCGGCGTGAGCGCCGGAGCGCTTCTTGCCCCCCGCAACGAGCACGATGCCGATGATGAGGAGGAGCACGCCGAGGATGACGGCGATCAGGGGCACGGTGTTGTTGAGCAGGGCGATCAGCGCCGACTGGGACTTGGCGTAGTCGACACCCGCGGTCACCTCTTCGGGAGTGGTCCCGATCACGGCGTCGATGATCGTGATCTTGTCCTGGTTGTCCGGTCCGCGGAGGGTCTGGAACTGGGCGCTCTCGCCCTTGACGATGGCGCCCGTGGTGGGCTCGACCCACAGGGTGAGGAGGTTGCTGTAGTAGCGGGGCGCCACGAAGTTGGGCAGCGGGGAGCCGACGAGTTCCCCGGGCACCTCGATGGTGCCCGTCTGGGTCGGCTCGACCGTCACCAGGAACTTGTAGACCGGGAGGCCCTCAAGGGTCTCCTCGCCCTGGAAGACCGCGTCGACGCCCGTATTGAGGGAGGTGTCGAAGTACGGGTAGGTCTGCTGCTGCGTGAACATGGGGAACTTCAGAGGGACGATGCCACTCAGGTCGACATTCTCGCCATTGACGTTGGCGCCGCAGCAATTGGTCATCACCGAGGTCACTCGGTTGAAGGCGAAGCGCGCCGTGTCGGCGAGCACCACAACACCGGCGTTGTCCTCAACACGCTGGAAGGTGTCGTAGACAGCGAGGTCGCCTGCCTTGGCCTCCGCGGTCTGGCTCGCAGGCACATCACCGCGCGTGAAGCGCGTCACCGTCAGCGGCACGTCGGTGCGCTCGGTGAGCGTGGCGGGGTCGAAGAGCTTGGCGGCCACACCCGTCTGGTCGGTCTGGGTGACTCCGCCCGAATCCTCCCCCGGCGAGAGCGGTGCCTTGGCCACGGCGGGCACGACGCTGAAGCGCAGCAGCGCTCCCAGCACCACGAGGAAAACCCCGAGACCTACCAGGACGATGCCGATGCCTCGCCTCATGCCACCCTCCGGTCGCCATGCCGCTGCCTTCAAGACAGGGCGCGTTGGAGGAACGTTAGCGGATACTGGGCACTGGGGCGGGGAGATCGCGCCGTCGGACCAGGAATCGGCGAAGGAAAGGCGGTTGAGCGATGATTCGGCCCTTCCCCCTCCTCGACGGCTACCGGGCCATTGCCGCCTTCATGGTCCTCACCACCCACGTCGCCTTCAATACCGGCGAGATCCGCACCCCCGTCCTGGGCCCGCTCCTGGGCCGGATGGACTTCGGCGTGACGCTCTTCTTCCTCCTCTCGGGCTTCCTGCTCTACCGACCCTGGGCGCGGGCGGCGATGGTCGACCGGAGGGGGCCCGCCGTAGGCGGATACGCACTGCGACGCGCCGCGCGCATCCTGCCGGCGTACTGGGCGATGGTGATCTTCACCCTGCTGCTGCTCCCCGAGATCCAGCCGGTGCGATGGCAGGCATGGCCCGTGCACCTGGGGCTGTTCCACATCTACCTGCCGGGCTTCACCCTGGAGGGGCTCACACAGACGTGGAGCCTCGCCACGGAACTCTCCTTCTACATCCTCCTGCCGCTGATCGCCTGGCTCGCTGGCAGACGCGGGCGGGGCAATCCGGATGCCAGCGCACGCTTCCAACTAGGGGTTCTCGCCGTCGTCGTGGCCATCGCGTGGATCTGGACAGTGCTGCGTGTCACCGGGACCTTGGGCACCTCAACGATCACGGGCTACTGGCTCCCCGGCTTCCTCGACTGGTTCGCCCTGGGCATGGCCGCCGCCATCATCCAGGTGCGACTTTCGATGGGGTCGGCACCCGCGTGGATGCGCGCTGTCCGGCAGGTGGCCCATGCCACGGGCTGGTGCCTGCTCATCGCGGCCGGGCTCGCTGTCATCGCCGCGACCCCGATCGCTGGGCCCCTCACCTTCGATCCGGCGCAACCCAACAGCCTCATCATCAAGCACTTGCTCTACGGCGTAATCGCGGCCTTCCTCTTGCTGCCCGGGTTCCTCGGCGTGGGCGACACCCGTGACGACGCGAGATCAGACTCCTGGTGGGCGGCAATACTCGCGAGCCCGATCGTGGTCTATCTCGGGACCATTTCCTACGGCGTCTTCCTCTGGCATCTCGTGCTGCTGCGACTGATCCAGAACTCCCTCGGCTTCGAGGTCTTCGCCGGCGGCTTCTGGATCATCTGGCCGCTCGTGGTCCTTGCGTCCATCGCTGTCGCGAGCGCTTCGTGGTTCATTCTCGAGCGGCCTGTCCTTGCCTGGGCTCATCGCCGGACCCCCGGGGAGTCCGCTGCGGCGCAGCAGCCGCTGCCAGGGAGGCAAGCGCCAGCAGTGCCGTCGTGAGGAGAAGCGCCTGAGGAGCCTCCAGGCGTCCCGGCCAGGGCGCGATCGCAGCGCCCAGGGCTGCCGCGATCGCCAGGCCCGCGGCCACCGGAGCCCGCGGAAGGGCCCAGGCCGCGACCATCCCCGCCAGGGCGACCGCCACGCCGGGGATCCCGCCCACGAGCAGTCCCGCCGCCAGGCCGGCGAGGGCAAGAACGAATCCTCTTCCCTGGGGCCTCTCGGGCTCCACGCTGCCAGTGCGCCCGCGCCCAATCAGCGCCAGTGCGAGCAGGGCGATCACCGCCAGCAGCCCAACGCCGAGACCGCCGAGATAGGCGGACTGCGGCGCGAACTCCAGGACCGCGGTGCCTGCCAGTCCTGCGGGGACAATCCAGCCCTGCCTCCAGCCGTCAACTCGCACCTCCTGGAGATCACGGCCGCCGAGCGTCGCGCGCCAGCCCGCGTTGGAGTTCTCCGTCGTCTCGAGGATGCGGGGCACATCGGCGGCCGCGATGTCGACCTCCCGATGGGTGGAGTCCCACTGGAGGACGACCGGTGCCTGATCCGGCGTCACGGCGATGGACGTGACGGGTTCGAGGGACACAGCTTCTACGGCGTACTGCGCTGTCGACAGCGCCTCGATCACGTGAGTGCCTGGCGCCAGGTTGATGATCCGCCCTCCGCATGGCGAGGCGGGCAGGAGTGCATCGGTCAGGGTCTGGCTCACCGAACCGCTGATCGCCGTATCGGCGCGCACCTCACCATCGATGAGGAGCTCAGGACCGAACCCACAGGGCACGCCCGCATCGTCGATGAGTCGCGGGCCCTTGACGATGTCCTCCGCGCCGAGAATCCGCACCTCGTTGACTCCGATGGGCAGCGCCGTGAGCGCACCGGACTCGGGGTCGACGCTGCGGACCACATCGGCATTGTCAAAGCGAATCGTGAGCGACGTGGCCTCCTGCGCGGGCACCGTGATCGTGCCACGGGCCGACACGATGTCGGTCGTCTCACGACCGTTGACGGTGACGGTGACGCGCAGGGGACGACTCGCGACGAGGTCGGGCGCGATGACGAGTCGGACGCCGCGGACTCGACGCGGCTCCCCCCAGCTCACCGTGAGCTCGGGTCGATCATCGAGGGGGGACGCGAGCCAGGAGGTGGAGCCGACGCCATCGACCGCCGCCTGGGGGCGATTCGCGGCATCACTCGTGAAGACACTCGACGCCTCGGCGCGCGGGGACACCGGCAGTGCGGGGACCAGGATTCGGTCGAGCGCTGCTCCTGGTCGGGGACGGACCCACATCCGGAGTCGATAGTCCCCCGCAGACGCGACCTCAACGACGCGCTGGATGCCCGTGCGCTCCTCGCCCACGCGTCCCAGTTGCGGCGTGCACACGAGCTGCCCGGCCACGGCCGCGCACCCTGTCTGCTCCCCCTTGCGGGCCGTGAAGACGATGGGACCACCGTCCGCCACTCCCGCCGTGGCGACCCGACGCGTCGCGTCAAGGCCTGGGATGTCGACCTCACGCAGGCCGAAGGCCTCCCCCTCACCCCCGTCGACCACGGACGCCAGGGTGAGGCGCAGCGAGGTGGTCGGCCCCTGTGGCACCGGGAGACGCTGGGGCTGATCCGTGGCTGCCACCTGCACCGTGAGTGAGCCCGCATCTGTCGTCACGGTGACGGATGCCGGCTCGATACCGGCGACCTCTCCCACGACGAACCGCACGGTGACCCAGGGCGGGGTGAAGGATTCCGGTGTCGATACCTCCCACCACTGTCCGACGCCACGCTCCAGGTCACCCGACACCCATGACGTGACCGGATCGCCATCGAGCGCGGCCCACGGCTGTGCCGCACTCGACCTGGCGCGCAGGGCAGTGACCTCGCTTCCGCTCGAGGAGGCCGACGCCACTGCGCCATCAAAGACGGCGACCGCCTGGCGCCCCTCAGGGTCGACGGGGAAGTAGTCGTGGACGCGACGGTCCTGGAGGAAGGGCTCGGTGGCACTGAGGGTCTGGGAGCGGTTGTCGCGTGTCGACCCCACGCTCAGCTCGCTACGCCTGTATCCATCAGTCACGGCGTAGCGCAAGGCCACATCCGGGGCGTCCAGAAGAGGTCGCTCATCGCCCAGGACGACCACCGGCTCGGGGCCCAGCACATCCGCGTCCGCGAGGTCCACCACCGACTCGGCCGAGCCCGACACGACCGTCACGAGCGACGCGTCACGCAGGACGACGCGAGGGTCCTCGGGCGCGGTCGGAGAGTCGACTCGCCAGACCTCGACCGCAGCCACCGTGTCCTGCAGTCCGTCATCGACCACCGTCGTCGCCGTCCGGAAGGGTGGCAGCGCCGGACCGAAGCCCGCGACGGGGGTGAAACCACCTGAGCGGAGCAAGGCTTGACGCACGAGGACACTGCGGGGTGTCGCGCTGCGGCGACGGTCGACGTCGTTGCGGACCACGACATAATCGACACCGGCACGCGCCAACGCATCGGCCAGGCGTGGCGATCCGCGCCCGGAGTCGATGCGCTCCTGAATCGCGTCGAGCCAGCGGATATTGCCCGCACTCGACAGGGGCACGGCATCCCGGACCGCCCATGGGGATTGCGCGAGCGGCTGGAGGGGCTCGTCCTGAGTCCTCCCCCAGCTGTAGATGCCGAAGGAGGCGCCGGGCACGAGCAGGGCCCGACCCTCGGGGGATTCAGCGGCCAACCACTCTGCCGTCTGCGGCCAGTAGTCGGGAATCGCAGCGAAGGATCTGTCGCGGACCAGGGTGCCCGTGGCCATCGGCCAGGCACCGATCGCGATGAGCATCGCCATTCCTGCAGCAATGACGCGCGGCCCCGCGGGGCTCCGACGCGCCGCACGGCGACACAGCGCGTCCACCGCGAAGCCCACACCCAGGGCCAGCGGCAGCCTGAGCACGAGGTCGAACTTGTGGGTGTTGCGCAGAGGCGCCAGCACGCCATCGAGTGCTTCCTGTAGCGCTGGAGCAGCGATGCCCTGCACGGCGCCGGTGTGGCCCAAGGACACGAGCACGACACCGAGCAGTACGCCGCCGACGAGGAAGGCCCGATGCGGCGTGCCACGTGCCGCCAAGCCGGCGAGGCCGATGGCTGCGGTCACGCCCGCCGCGAGGATGAGCACCGGCGTCGTCACCAGCGACCAGCCACCCGGCCAGGTGGGACCGCCCGGCTCGACCACGTAGGCGACCCACTGAGACGTGCCACGCAGCACCGTGTCGGGAGTCGTGATGAGTGTGGTGACCGAGGAGGACTCGATCCAGTCGAGGAAGGGCGGGGAGAAACTGCCGAGCAGCAGCAGCGGCACGGCCCACCACAGCGTGGCAAGCACTACTGCCAGTGCCCACCAGCCCAGCAGGGCCAGGCGCGCCCGTCCCCGGAATCGCGTGAGGATCCACAGGGCCCCCAGCGGCAGGATCGCGGCCGTAGCCACCGCGTTCACCCCGCCCGCCACGAGGATCGCGACACCGCTGAGGGCTGCTCCTCGACGCGCCGTCAGGCGGCCGCTCGCGACGTAGACGAGGGGAATGATCACCCACGGCGCGACGGCGAAGGGAAGCACCTCTACCGAGAGCACCCCGATCTCGGTGACCATGCGCGGTGCGAGCGCGTAGGCGAGTCCCGCGAGGATGCGCGCACTGTCGCGCTGCACGCCGAGAAGGCGTGCGAGGCGCACCACGCCCAGGAAAGCCGCGATGAGGAGGGCGGACCACCAGAGCCTCTGCACGACCCATGCGGGCAGCCCTGCCCAATCCCCCAGGACGAACGCCGGACCGACGGGGAAGAAGTAGCCGTAGGCCTGGTTCTGCAGTTGCCCGAAGAAGCCGAGCGGCTCCCACAGCGATAGCGCGCGCGCGAGGAATCCTGCGGGATCCACGGCGAGGTCCACCTTGGTATCGGCGGCGATACGGCCGGGATCCTGGATGAAGGCGAGCGCGGCGAGGACCACGGAGATGGCCACGAGGCGCAGGCGATGGATCAGCCGGGGGTTGGCCTCGCCGGAGCCAGCCGAGGCCTCTGCCGGGGTGCTCTCCACCGTCGCACTCACGTGCGCCTGCGCAGCACGAGCATGAGATTCCAGGTCACGGCCTCGCGCAGGCCGGGCACGTGCACGACCCAGCCGAGGGGGGCGGGGAGATAGCGGGGCGCCACCGAGACGATGTCGACATCCGGGGAGCGTCGTGCCCACCGGATACCCGCCGACGCGGTGATCGGGAAGAGGCTCTCGCCGTAGACATTCTTGGGGGCGTGTCCGTGCGTGCGGGCGTAGCGACGTGCGGCGCGGTGACCCCCCAGAAGGTGCCAGGGTGCGGTCTCATGCCCGCCCCAGGGGCCGAACCAGAGTGTGTAGGAGATGACGATGACACCTCCTGGCCGCACCACTCGGACCATTTCGTCGGCCATGGCCCACGGCTCTGGCACGTGCTCGAGAACGTTTGACGAGTAGGCGAGGTCAAAGGCGCCGTCCACAAAGGGCAGGGCCGTCCCACTTGCCTGGACCGTGCGAGGTCCGGGATCTCGCCCATGCAGGCGCATCTCCCCCGCATCGGCATCCACAGCAAAATACGTCGCCCCGCGCGCGGCGAAGGCATCCGCGAAGAAACCCGGGCCACCTCCGACATCGAGGAGGAGGGCACCTCGCAGTGACGCGAAGCTGTCGACGTGGGCAGCCGAGTCAGCCGCCAGCTCCCCGTAGAAGCGATCAGGGTCCGTCTGCTCCACGAGGAAGGAGCGGAAGAGGCCCACCGAGCGTCGCCACGTCGCCGTGAATCGCTCGCCCGGGGGCGCGACGTGGCCCGATCGAGGCCTCACGGCGGACATCCGGCGACGTTACCCCAGCGGGAAGGGGCGACGCGCGTGTCGCGGACCACGTACCGTGAGGCGGTGCACATCGTGGTCCTCAACTGGCGCGACACCGCCAATCCCGAGGGCGGTGGCTCGGAGGTCTACATCGAGCAGCTCGCCCGGCGCTGGGCCAGGGATGGCCACCGGGTCACCCTGGTGTGCGCCGCGCACCCTGAGGCACCGGAGCTCGAGCAGCGGGACGGCCTGCGGATCATGCGCGTGGGCAGCAAGCTCACGGTGTATTCGCGTGCTCGACGCCTCCTGCGGCAGGGCGCCCTGGGACGCGTCGACGTCGTCGTCGATACGCAGAACGGGATCCCCTTCTTCGCACGCTTCGCCACCCCTGCGCCGACAGTCGTGCTCGTGCATCACATTCACCGGGAGCAGTGGCCCGTCGTCTACGACCCTCTCCGGGCGCGGATCGGCTGGCTCGTCGAGTCGGTGGCCGCTCCCCGCGCCCTGCGTGGCAGCAGCTACGTCGCTGTCTCCGAGGCCACTCGGCAGGAGCTCATCGAGCAGGGTGTCGCCGCCCAGGACATCACCGTCGTGCACAACGGCACCGAGGCGCTCGCTGACAGTGGTACGCCGCCCGACGCGGCACCGCGCATCCTGGTCCTCGGCCGACTCGTCCCCCACAAGCGCGTAGAGCACGTCATCATCGCCGCGGCTCGATTGCGCCAACGCCATCCGGGCCTCACGGTCGCGGTGGTCGGAGATGGCTGGTGGGCGGATGAACTCAGGCAGGCGGCGCAGGCGCACGGCGTTGCCGACATGATCGAGTTCACAGGGCACGTGAGCGAGGCCGAGAAGGCCCGGCAGGTCGACCGCGCCTGGATCCTGGCGCTGCCCTCGCTCAAGGAGGGCTGGGGACTCGTCGTCATGGAAGCCGCATCACGCGGGATCCCCTCGGTTGCGTACGCCGACGCCGGGGGCGTCGCGGAATCGATCGTCGACGGTGACACCGGGGTCCTGGTGCACGGCGGCGACGCGGACTTCACCGAGGCATTGGGATCACTGCTTGACGACGCGGATCGACGCCGTCAGATGGGGTCGCGGGCACGCGAGCGTTCCGCGGAGTTCTCCTGGGACGCGTCAGCGAAGAGGTTCGAGACAGTGTTGGAGTCCGCAGTGCGCCGTCACCCGGCGCCGCGGCCTAGTTGGTCGCGCCGTAGACGACGTACGGCTGATCGACCGTAGGGGGCACGGCCGTCTGCGACGACACAATGCCGAAGGACGCACCCGCGGCCACGACCGCACCGACGACCGCGGCGATGATGGGACCAATCCACACCGACATGCCTGCCTCCTTGGACGGTCACGGTACCAAAGGATGGGGCTCCCGCGCCCGGACTCGCCGGATCAGCAGAATCACCAGCCCGGCAAGCAGGGCCACCCCTACGGCCAGGTCCACGAGCGCCACGGTCCGCACGTCGACCGATGACGTCTGGACCGACCCCTCGGGGGCGGCGTACAGGGCGAGATCGGGCCCGTCCAGGACCAGGTCCCAGCCCTCCAGGACCGGGACCGGCCCCGGGGTGCCCCGGGCCACAAGGGCCCAGCCGATGCCCCATCGCGGGAGGGTCTCGGCCACGGGCCCGCCCTCGACCAGGGCGCGGGTGACGGCCTGGGCCCTGGGGTCGTCACCGGCGACGGTCACCAGGCCATCTCTCGTCTCGACGGACAGATCGTCGGAGACCACGGTCGTGCGCGGCATCCAGCGGGGCGCAGGATCCAAGACCGTGCGGCCGTCATTCCAGTCGAAGCGGCGGAAGGCCGTCCAAGGGAAGGACACGACATCACCGGGCCGTGCGTCCTGCTGGACCAGCGAGCGGACAGCAGCCCAGTCATCGGGGTACTCCACCGGTGCGAGACGACCCCCCGCCCCCCACAGGAGGTCGGGTTGGCAGGCCAGGGGCAGCACGGCGAGGGCCCCTGCGACCACGACCCGCGCGGCGCGATCCCGAAGTTGAGCGACGATCCTCCCCGCGCCCTCCCCTGCGGCCGCAGCCACCAGGAGCACCCAGGGGGCGAGGAGCTTCTGCGCATCTCGCGCGAGGCCGCCCCCCGGCACGGCGTCGATCCACGCGCCCCAGGCCAAGGGGGTGACCGCCGAGGCCACGGCGGCGACAAGGCCCGCCACCGCCACGATCGTCCACCACGTGGTCACCGACCGACCGAGACGGCGGACCAGTGACGCTGCGCCCCAGGCGGCCAGACCCAACACGACGACGGCGAAGACCAAGGCCAGCGGCGTCCCGCGGGAGGGCAGCACCACCTCCGCATTCCACAGGCCGCCGCCCGTGAGTGCCGTCACGAGAACGCCGCCGGGCGCATCAGGCCGCAGGGCGAAGATGCGGTTACCTGCGGGGTCGGCGCCTGTGCCGCTCGGATGCAGAAGCGCGGGCAGGAGCCACGGTAGCCACGTGGCTGTGACCCCTGCGGCGAGCAGCACGCGCGAGCGCACGGCGTAGCGGGAGCCGGGCAGGAGGACAGGAGGCACCGCGACGGCGGCGATGAGAAGGCTGCCGCTCGGCGTGAGCGCTCCGGCGGCGACCAGCAGGAGCAGTCGCAAGCCATCCCACGCGTCGCCCGTCGCGCGAAGCCGTCGCGCCACGACGAGCGCCCACGGCACGAGCGCGTAGGCAAGGAGAAAACCCCAGTGCCCGATGACGAGTCGTTGCGCGACGAAGGGGTTGGCCATCGCGAGGGTCGCGGCCACGACACCGGCAGCGGTCCCGCGGAGGAGACGCAGCATTCCCGTGCCCACGAGCACGGGAATGCCAAGGAGCACGATCTTCTCGAGGACCATGCCCGGCACGACGACTTCGATGAGCGCGACGATGGCGTCCTGAGGCACCGCCCGGGGCAGCCCCGATCCCACGCCGATGGATCCGGGCAGCAGGTCCTGCCGAGGCGTGAAGACGAGGTCATAGCTGAGCACGAACCCGGGCAGGAGGACGGGCCCGAGCATGAGGAGGGCCACGATGACCACCCACGTGTACGCGAGCGCGCGCGTCACACGAGGAGAGGCCATGGAGCGTTATCGTGGCATGCGTGAGTGTCCATGCCTGAGCGTTCGGCTCGACAGGGCTCGCTGGCCTCTCACACGCTCCTCGTCGCCGTGGCGCTCGGCATCGCTCAGGTCGCCGCCTACGCCGTCAGCGTGGTGGCGGCACGCGCCCTCGGTCCCGACGGATTCGGCATCCTTGCGGCGCTCCTGGGCATCCTCCTCATCGGCAGCGTCCTCGCCATGGGCATCCAGGCCGTCGCTGCGCGCCGACTGGTCCAGGTCGAGTCCAGTCAACGGGCCGGTGCTGCCCGGAGCATGCTGCGCGATGGCCTCATCGGCGGAGGCGCCGTTGCCCTCGCGACCCTCGCGATCAGCCCCCTCCTCGTCTGGCTCCTGCGCCTGGATGGCTGGGCATCCCTGCTGCTCGCGGCCGCCGCTTTCGTCCCCCTCACCTGGGCGGGTGCGCAGTACGGCGTCGCCCAGGGTCGGGAGTCCTACCGTCGCCTCGCCGCCGTCTACGCCCTGGTGGGACTCGGCCGGGGCATCGGAGGGGTCGTCGGAGCGCTCGCCACCGGGAGCGTCCTCGGCACCATGGCCGGCCTTGCCCTCGGCACCGCCCTGGGCGCGCTCATCGGGCGCATCGTCGTCGCACCCCTGGCCTCGGCTCCGCGGGAGCGGCTCGAGGGCTTCTTCGCCGAGTCAGCACACGCCACACATGCCCTGCTCGCGCTCTTCGTCCTCACCAATGTCGACGTCCTCCTCGCGCGGGCACTCCTCGACGCGGAGCAGGCCGGCATCTACGGCGTCGGGGCCGTCATCGCCAAGGTCGCCTTCTGGCTGCCTCAGTTTGTGGGCGTGGTGGCCTTCCCGAGATTCGCCGATGCCCGGCGGGGCCGAGCCACGGTGGTCTCGCTCCTCGCCGTCGCCGGGATCGGCCTGCTCGTCGTCGCGGGCACGGCCCTCGTGCCCGGGCTCGTCGTCGCCTTCGTGGGCGGAGCGGCGTACTCCTCGCTCGTGCCGATCGCCTGGCTCTTCGCCGCCCTGGGCGCGACCTTCGCGCTCGCGCAGGCGCTGCTGCTCACCCGGCTGGCCATCGACGACAGGCGTGCCGTTATCGCGGTCTGGGGCGCTGCCGCGCTCCTCGTGGCATCCGCGACCCTGATCCTGCCGCGCACGGTGGAGGGCCTCGCCACCAGCGCACTCATCGCCGGAGCGGCTCTCGCCGTCGTCGGCCTTGCGGTGACCGCCCGCGAACTCCGCCGAGACCGCGAGACGAGCCCCGCTACTCCGTGACGACAGCCCCGCGCGCGGGCCAGGGCCCAGGCGCGTAGTTGGCGTTGTAGCCGCTCACCGGCCCCATCGCAGCCGCGACGGCGGCCTGACCGGGATAGATCCCGTTGCGCACCCAGTTATCGAGCAGTTCGATGACCGCGATGCGCGACTCGGGGGTGAAGTTGCAGTGACCTGCTCCGTAGGGCGCGCCCGTCTCCTGGGAGTACTCCGGCGGCGGCACGGTGTAGATCTGCAGCAGACCCCCGGTGACGTTGCCTTCAGCGACCTGGGCGTTGTAGCGATCCTTGAAGAACGACTGGTTCTGGACGATGACGAGCGGGTCGGCCTTGGTGTGCATGGTGATCGTGGGCACCTTGACCGCTCCGCTGGGATTGCCTCCACGCTCGATTGCCGCAGCCATCGCGGCGGGGTCCGCCTCGACGCGAGGACCGTTGTCGAGGATCGTGACGAATCGATCCGCAGCCCCTTCGCCGCCGATCGCGTCGATGGCCTCGCGCTCCGCATCGTCGAGCCTGCTCGCGTAGTCGGATGCGACGTTGCCGACGACACTCCCGCCAAACCGGGTATCGATCTCCTGGCGACCCACGGTCCCGTAGGCCAGCGCGGTGAGCAGCGACTCAATGGTGCCCGACACCGTGCTCACGATGCTCGTGCCGTCGTAGGTGAACGTCTGGCTCGGCGCATCGACCATGGCGGCGATCGTGAAGATGCGTGCGATGGCGTCCGTGTCTTGATCCCGGGCGCTCTCGATGAGGCGCGAGGCCGCGCCTTCCCAGCTCGCGAGCGCGTCCTCATAGCTGTCGTAACCGGCGATCTCCATCTCGGGATACATCAGTTGCTGTACGCCGTAGGCCGTGTCGAGCGAGAGCCCGATGTTGGGCTCGAGTCCCGCCATGACCCCGCACAGCGGCGCTGCTCCGTCAACCCAGTCGGCCGTCTCCGCAAGCGTCTGTGTGATCAGCCCGCCGAGGGAATCACCCCAGACGTAGACGCGCTTCGGGGTGCCGATCTGCTCCGTGAAGAATGCATGAATCTCATTGCCCGCTCGCACGCCATCCTCGACCGCCCAGCCGTTGCTGGAGTACGACGAACCGGCCAGCGCGTAGCCACGCTCCAGGAGCGCTTCGCCGAGGCCCTTTTCACCCGAGTCCCAGCCGGGGACCGGCGTCGCGGTCGTGACCACCGGATTGAAGTTGGGTGGGAAGGGCTCGGCAGGCCGATAGCCGTGCGAATAGATCAGGAGCGTGCCGTTCCACGTGGCAGGCATGACGATTTCGTACGCCGCCCCGTTGATTTCGCCCGTGCAGGCGACCGTGTCGCATCCCGTGAACGGCACGGAGGTGGACTGGTCGCGTACCTCGGGCATCGCCACGGCTGTCGCGCAGCCGGCGAGGAGGAGCGTGGAGGCGGACGCGATGGCGAGGGCGAGACGGCGCATGCGGGCAGTGTGCCACGGGGTGGCCCGACCTCGGGCGCTAATGGCCAGCGGACTCCCAGGTAGGCCCCTCACCCACGGACACCTCGAGGGGCACCTTCAGGCTGGCCGCGCCGCCCATGGCCTCGACGACCAGATCCCTGACGGTCTCCGACTCCCCCGGTGCTACCTCCAACACGAGTTCGTCGTGGACCTGGAGCAGGAGTCGTGACCCGAGGCCCCGCTCTCGGATGACGCGGTCCACCTCCAGCATGGCCACCTTGATGATGTCCGCCGCCGACCCCTGGATGGGGGCGTTGAGTGCCATGCGCTCGGCCATTTCGCGTCGCTGACGGTTGTCGCTGGCAAGATCGGGCAGGTAGCGGCGTCGGCCGAGGATTGTCTCGGTGAAACCACTCTGGCGAGCTTCGTCAACGACACCGCGCAGGTAGTCGCGCACTCCCCCGAAACGCGCGAAGTAGTCGTCGCGGAGCACTCGCGACTCATCAGGATCGATCCCAAGTTGCTGCGCGAGCCCGAAGGCCGACAGTCCGTAGGCGAGGCCGTAGGACATCGCCTTGATGCGTCGGCGCATCTCTGCATCGACCTCCGATGGCGCCACTCCGAAGACACGTGCGCCCACCGTGGTGTGCAGATCCTCGCCCTCCGCGAAGGCGTCGATAAGGCCGACGTCCTCCGAGAGGTGCGCCATGATCCTCATTTCGATCTGGCTGTAGTCGGCGGTGAGCAAGGAGGTGTAGCCCTCGCCCACGACGAAGCACTCCCGGATGCGTCGACCCGCCTCGGTGCGGATCGGGATGTTCTGCAGGTTGGGGTCGGTGCTCGAAAGGCGCCCCGTGGCCGCGACCGTCTGCTGGAAGGTGGTGTGGATGCGTCCATCGCGTTCGGCAAGGGGAATGAGGCCGTCCACGGTCTGCCTCAGCCTGCTCCAGTCCCGCCACCGGAGGATGCACTCGAGCACCGGATCCTCTGTCTTGGCGAAGAGCGATTGCAGCGCCTCAGCGTCCGTGGTGTACCCGGTCTTGATGCGCTTGGTCTTGGGGAGCCCACGCTCTCCGAAGAGAATCTCCTGGAGTTGCTTGGGCGAGCCGAGGTTGAAGCCTCGCCCCACGATCCCGTGCGCCTCGGATTCGGCCGCGCGCGCCTGATCACCGAATTCCCGGGACAACTCGCGGAGGCCGTCCATGTCGACCGCGATCCCCACGCGCTCCATGCCTGCGAGGACCCTCTCCAGGGGGAGTTCGACATCCCTCAAGAGCCGACCGGCCCCGCGCGCTTCCACCTGGGCATCCAAGACGCCCGCCAACTCGCCGATAGCCACGGCTTCCGCCGCAAGATCACCGTCGCCGCCGTCATCCAGGGCCAGCTGACCGTCGTCGCCGGGGGCGACGGAGCGGCCCAGGTAGCGCTCACACAAGCCCGTGAGGTCGCCCGCCCTCTGCCCGGGCTGGACGAGGTAGGCCGACAGGGCCGTGTCCGCGGTGACGCCGCGCAGGTCCATGCCGCCCGACCACAGCGCGAGGAGGGGGCCCTTGGCGTCGTGGAGCACCTTGGAGCGCTGCTCGTCGGCGAGCCACGCGCCCAGTGCGGCGCGGTCAGCCTCCGGCATCGTGGCGAAGGGGCCGGTGGCGACCGCGGTGCCGTCTGCGCCCGCGAGCGCGATCCCCTCGACCATCCCCACGCCCGATCCCCACGTGCCACGCACGGCGACCGCCACCGGTCCCGACGACGAGTCGAGCCAGTCGGCCCACCGACCGACCGCGAGAGCCTCGACATCGACCTGCGGTCCGACGGGGAGTTGTGCCTCCTGCGTGGGAAGCGACTCGAAGAGCCGGTCGCGCAACACGCGGAATTGCAGCGCGTCGAAGACCTCGTGCACTGCCTCCGGCGACGGCGCCACGCGCTCGAGCTCGTCTAGGTCGACGTTGAGCGGCACGTCTCGCACGAGTTCGGTCAGCTGCCGGTTGATCAGCACCTGCGGCAGCGCCGTGCGCAGCGCGTCACCGGTCTTGCCGCGGACGTCCGCCGCATGATCCACCAGGCCCGACAGTGAGCCGTACTCCGCGATCCACTTCGTCGCGGTCTTCTCGCCGACGCCGGGGATGCCCGGGAGGTTGTCGCTCGGATCGCCTCTCAACGCCGCAAAGTCGGGATACTGCGCGGGTGTCAGCCCGTACTTCTCCTCGATCGCCTCGGGCGTCATCCTCGCAAGATCGGAGACACCCTTGCGCGGATAGAGCACGGTGGTGGCGGGCGACACGAGCTGGAAGGCGTCGCGATCACCGGTGATGATCGCTGTGTCCATGCCCGACGCCTCCGCCTGCGTCGCCAGCGTGGCAATGAGGTCATCGGCCTCATAGCCCTCGCGCTCAAGGAAGCGCACCCCCATGGCGGTGAGCACATCGCGGATGAGATCGACCTGGCCACGGAATTCCTCGGGCGTCTTCGCCCGCGTCGCCTTGTATCCCTCATACGCCTCACTGCGGAAGGTGGTCCTCGACACATCGAAGGCCACAGCAATGTGCGTGGGATCGAGATCGCGCAGGGCGTTGATGAGCATCGACGTGAAGCCGTAGACCGCGTTCGTGGGCTGCCCTGAGGCGGTCGAGAAGTTGTCGACCGGCAAGGCGTAGAAGGCGCGGTAGGCCAGCGAGTGGCCATCGAGGAGGAGGAGCCGTCCCGTCGCCACGCGCCGATCCTAGGCGCGCGAGCCCTCCCCCGGCCGACGCGCCTAGGCTGCTCGCATGAGCGAGACGCCCCCGTCGGCCGCCGATGCCGCTGTCCTGGACCACATCGCCGCCGCCGACCGTGGGGGCCTGGGCGAGCGCATGGGCATGGAGTGGTTGGAGACCACTCCGCAGCGGGTCGTCGCGCGGATCCCCGTCGTCGGCAATACGCAGCCCTTCGGGCTCCTCCACGGTGGCGCCAGCGCCGTCCTGGCCGAAAGCGTCGGCTCGGTCCTCGCAAATCTCCTGGCCGAGCCCGGGAGGTTCGCCGTCGGGATCGAGCTCTCGTGCAGCCACCACCGATCAGCCCGCGAGGGCTGGGTCACGGCCGTGGCCACCCCCCTCACCGTCGGCCGCACTCTCGTGACCTCCCACATCGTCGTGTCGGATGACTCGGGGCGGCCGATATGCACCGCCCGACTCACCTGCTATCTGCGGGACGCTGATCCGGCGTGAGTCATCACGGCTTCATCGCGAATCCCCCAATGCGCTACCCCTCCGACACGGGCCGACTATGCTCGCGAGCGCCGGAAGGGCCCGTCAGGGGTCCCTTGACTTCAGGAGGCCGAGTGCATCGGGGAATTGCCCGTCTCGTCCTGGTCGTGGTGGGCTTTTTCGCGGCCGCCCTGCTGGGGTTCAGCCCCGCCCAGGCGGAGGGCCCGTCCGTCACGGCCGTCGTGTCGGGGGCTGAGAAGGCCCCCATTCCCGGCGTCACGGTCAACGTGACGGGCGAGGACGGCTTCACCGCCAGCGGCGAGACCGATGCCGAGGGCCTGGCCACCGTCGAGGTCCCCTCGCCGGGCAAGTACACCGCGACCATCGACGTCGCCACCCTGCCCGTGGGGGTCGAGGTCAAGGGCGGCCCCGAACGCACCGTCAACGTCCTCCAGGGGGACAAGAAGGCGTTGTTCCCCCTCGTCCCCGTGGGTGAGGGCGGCGATTCCGGCGGCAGCAGCGGAGGAGGCATCCTCTCCGGCATCACGGTCGACCGCGTTCTTCAGCTCATCCTGGACGGCATCATCCTGTCCCTGATCATCGCGCTCGGAGCACTGGGACTCAGCCTCATCTTCGGCACCACCGGCCTGAGCAACTTCGCCCACGGCGAGCTCCTCACCCTGGGTGCCTTCACGGTCCTGGTGCTCAACACCACCCTGGGGCTCAACCTCCTCATCGCCGCCCCCATCGGCATCGTCATCAGCGCGGCACTGTGGGGCTGGGGCCAGAATCAGATCCTCTGGCGGCCGCTGCGCAGGCGTGGCACGGGCCTCATCGCGGCCATGATCGTCAGTATCGGCCTCGCCATCGCGCTGCGCTACACGATCCTCTTCCTCTTCGGCGGATCACCCGAGAGCTACGCGCAGTTCGCGGGCCAGCCCGGCATCGACCTCGGGCCGGTCTTCGTCACGCCCAAGGCGATCTACCTGTCGATCATCGCGATCATCTTCCTGGTCGCGGCCGTGGCCTGGCTCAAGGGCTCACGCCTCGGCAAGGCCACGCGCGCCGTGTCGGACAATCCCGCGCTCGCGTCAGCCTC
>CAZLNF010000018.1:0-18427 GCA_964560885.1 uncultured Actinomyces sp.
AGTTGAGTTCGGCCACGTCACGAGGGGTCCGTCGCCACGGCGACGGGCCCCTCGTGCGTGCCCTGGCCACGGTGCCGGCCATGACCTACCTCTTGGTGCTCATGGTCGTGCCCCTTGGCCTGGTCATCGCGTATGCCTTCCTCACCGCCGGGCGTTTCGGCGGCGTGCAAGGACCGGTCACGCTGGACAACGTCACGCGGATGCTCGAGCCGCTCTATCGAGAGGTGCTCGCCTCGAGTGTCCTCAATGCCGGGACGGCAACATTCATCGCCTTCCTCATCGGATTCCCCGCAGCTCTGGCGATCACGCGGCTACCGAGTCACTGGCAGACCGCCGCCCTCATCGCGGTCGTCCTGCCCTTCTGGACCAACTTCCTCATCCGCACTTACGCATGGATCATCCTGCTGAACCGCGAGGGACTGCTCAACGACGGGCTCGCACTCGCGGGTCTAGGGCCGATCGACTTTCTCTACACGCGCCAAGCGGTGATCCTGGGTCTGACGTACGCCTACATCCCGCTCATGGTCCTGCCGATCTACGCCTCCCTACAGCGCTTGGATCCGCAGCTGCTCGAGGCTGCACAAAACCTCGGTGCGGGTCCTTGGCGGCGGTTCCGTACCGTCCTCCTGCCCCTCACGTTGCCTGGCATCATCACCGGCTGCCTCTTCGTCTTCATTCCGAGTCTTGGCAACTTCGTCATCCCCGAACTCCTGGGCGGAGGCAACTCCCAGATGATCGGCAATGTCATCCGCGACCAGTTCCTCAAGTCCCGAGACTGGCCGTTTGGCTCGGCACTCGCGCTCATGGTGCTGGCGCTGCTCATCATCATCGTGATGTTCCAGGCGAGCGCGGCCCGGCGTACCCGTCGGTGGGGTGCGTGATGCAGAAGGTCGTGCGCGGGCTACCCCTGTGGGTCCTGTATGCCTTCCTCTATCTTCCGATCCTCGTGGTTATCGGCATGAGCTTCAATGCCAACGACAGCGCCTACCGATGGACCGGGTTTTCGCTCCAGTGGTACCCCGAGCTCCTCCGCGACTCAGCCATCATGGGTGGCCTGCGGACTACCCTCGTCGTGGCCATCGGTACCACGATCATCTCCGTGATCCTCGGCACTCTTCTCGCCATGGCCCTGGAGCGCTACGTGCCTTCCCGTGCGCTCGACGCCGCCGCAGCGGCACCAGCGGTCATGCCTGACATCATGCTCGCGATCGGCCTCCTCGCCTTCTACACGCTCGTGGGCATTGCCTTGAGCCCGATCAGCGTCATCCTCGCGCACTCGGTCTTCGGGATCGCCTTCGTCGCAGCCGTCGTCCGCGTGCGCCTTGCCGGGATGGACCCCAGTCTCGAGGAGGCGAGCCGCGACCTCGGGGCCTCTGCACTCAAGACCTTCTGGAGCGTCACGCTGCCAGGTATGCGACCCGCGATCATCGCGGGTGCGCTGCTTGCCTTCACTCTCAGCCTCGATGAGTTCACCGTGGCGTTCTTCACTGCTTCACCTGCTGAGCCGACTCTGCCGATCGTCATCTACTCCAGCGTTCGCTTCGGCGTCACGCCGCAGATCAACGCGCTCGCTACGCTGCTACTGCTTGTCTCCTTCATCGCCGTGATCCTGGCCCAGCGTGTCTCGCGCCTGGGCGACTCGCTCCGCAAGGAGGGGAGCTAGCCATGCATGCCGATCCAACTCTTCTCCAGATCAAGGACCTCAGCAGGTCGTTCGGGGACGTCGTGGCCCTTGACGATGTCAGCCTCGACATTCGCGAGAACGAGTTCTTTGCCCTCCTCGGCCCCTCAGGCTGCGGCAAGACCACGCTGCTGCGTGTGCTCGCAGGCTTCGAACAACCCGACTCGGGCAGCGTGACCCTTGACGGAGCGGATCTGCTCTCGGTGCCACCCGAGAAGCGCGCAGTCAATCTCATGTTCCAGTCCTACGCGCTGTTTCCCCACATGACGGTCGCGAAGAACGTCGCCTACGGCCTGGTGTGCGCGCGTGTCCCCCGGGCGGAGATTGCCACGCGTGTCGACGAAGTGCTTGAGACCGTTGGGCTGAGTGACAAGAAGTCGGCGCTTCCCAAGACTCTCAGCGGCGGACAGCGCCAACGTGTGGCGCTGGCACGCGCCATCGTCAAGCGTCCCCGGCTACTACTCCTGGATGAACCACTCTCGGCACTGGATCGCAAGATTCGCGGGGAGATGCAAATGGAACTCAAGCGGCTCCAGCATGAGGTGGGAATCACCTTCGTCGTCGTGACCCACGACCAGGATGAGGCGATGAGCCTGGCTGACCGTGTCGCGGTCATGGATGCAGGAGTCGTGCGCCAACTCGACGCGCCACTGGACCTCTACCGTCGCCCAAGCAGTGTCTTTGTCGCGGACTTCATCGGGTCAAGCACCATCCTGCGCGGGTCCTACAGCAACGGTCATTGGGTTGCTCCGGACTTGCCGCCTCTATCGGCACCCTCCAGTTGCGAGGGTGCCGTAGCGATTGCGCTGCGCCCGGAGTCGGTCTCACTACTGCCGGCTGATGATGCTGGCTCCCTACTCCGTGGATCGGTCAGCGAGGTCTACTTCCAAGGCGACCACGCTCTTGCTCAGATCACGGTCGAGGGCACCGCCTTCCTTGCTGCGGTGCGTGAAGACGTGCTGCCCGAACGTGGCGCTCGGGTGGGTCTCAGCTGGCGCGAGTCAGCGATGATTCCCCTGATGACCGACTGACGTCCCTCGCCTCACCCGATGGGTGGGCGCCCTTCGAAGGGCGTGGACAGCACGATGGTCGTGCGCGTCGAGACGCCCGCTGCCGCACGGATGCGCGCGAGCAAGTCCTCAAGGTCGGTGGGTTCCGCGACACGCACCTTGACGACGTAGGACGCCGACCCTGCGACGGACCAGCACGACTCGATCTCCTCGAAGTTCTCGACGCGCTGCGGGATGTCGTCGGGCGCCGATGGATCGAGTGGCGTGAGGTCGATGAGTGCCGTGAGAGGGAGGCCGATCGCTCGTGGATCGACGACGGCGCGGTATCCCGTGATGACCCCACGCTCCTCGAGCCGCCGCACCCGCTGGTGGACCGCGGAGGTGGAGAGGCCTGTCTCGCGGGCCAGGTCGGCGTAGGACATCCGCCCCTGGGCCCCGAGGAGCCCCAGGATGGCGCGATCCAGATCGTCCTCCACGTGGGGAGTCTCCCAGGTGGGCCGAGGCGGTGGACCCGTCCCATGCGGATCCCCTTCAGTAACCGTTGGGGAGGCCCCAAGGTCACAGGCTCGTAACGGCTAGGGCGCCACACCAGCCCCATCCGACCCAATAGCCCAGGGCTTTGTCACCATGGAGGCGTGGCAGGTAAGCATGCCCGTCCGCCATCAGGACGGGGTGGAGCGGCGGTGCGCCTTGTGGGCGTGGTCGTCGGCTTCGTGGCGCTTGCCGCCATTGCCATCGTCGGTGGCGTGGCCTTCGGACTGTCGTCCACATGGACTGGCTCGACCGCTGTCGCCTCGATCGTCACGCCGTCTCCCGTCGAGGACGACGTCCTCGTCGAAGATGGCTCTGACGAAGGCGTCGCCCCGATCGTCTTCAGCGGTGCGGCGCTCGCCGCTGAGCCGGCGCGCACCTACTCCCCCGACATCAACGTCCTGGAGTGGAAGAAGGACCCGGCCACCATCTCGACCGTCTACCCCACGAGAGTGAAGGATCTCTACGGCGTCGGCACCGTCATCCGCATCGAGTTCGCCTATGCCGTGCCCGACGAGCAGAAGGTCCTCCTCGAGGAGGCGGCGACGGTCATCGCGAGCAAGCCCTACGGCATCGCCGCCTGGAGCTGGCCCAATGACACGACGATGGCCTTCCGGCCCAAGGAATTCTGGCCCGCCTACACCGACGTGAAGGTCGACTTCGACTGGAAGCAGAACAATCTCGCCACCTACGACCCGTCCGTGAAGTTCCGGATCGGTCGCGAGTTGATCTTCACCATGTCCGCGGACAAGCTCGTCGGCAAGGTGAAGCGTGACGGCGTCACGATCCGCAAGGTGCCGGTATCTCTCGGCAAGCCGACCTGGGAGACCGCTTCGGGGGTCAAGACAATCCTCGAGCGCTACGCCATGAAGCGGATGGTCAACCCCGGTCCGCGTGAGCCCTACGACGTCGACGTCCCCTACGCGCTGCGGCTCACGCCGGGCGGTGAGTTCCTGCACGCCGCGCCGTGGAATCTCTACAACCTAGGTGTCGCGTCCACATCGCATGGGTGCACCAATATGTCGATGGAAGACGCCATCTGGTTCTACGACAACGCCTTCGAGGGCGACCCGGTCATCACCACGGACACCGGCGTAGACCTCGACTGGTACGAAGGCCCGGGCGCGATGTGGAACATCGACTGGGCCGACTGGACCAAGCGCAGCTTCTCCCTCGCCTAGGGCTGGGCCTCCGACCTCTCTCGCCCCGAGGCCCGCTGGTGGGCCAAGCCGCCCTGTCGGGCTCCCCGACGGGCCAGCCTCTCGAGAATGCGGCATGATCGACCCTCCCCTTCTTTCGGAGGCATGCCATGGGGGTCAGCCGGGAGCGTGAGCTCGCCGCCGAACGCGCGGTGGTGGGTTCCCTCTACGACCGACTCGACGAGGTGCGACGACGCACCCGCGAGGATCTCCGGCGAGCCCAGCATGATCAGACGGCCGGCACACCTGCGGCTATGACCGAGCAGGATGCCTTCGTCAAGCTCTACGCCGAGCGGATCCAGGCACTCGAAGCCGCCGAGACCCGGTTGTGCTTCGGCCGGCTGGATCTCGCCGACGGGCAGTCGAGGTACATCGGGCGGCTGGGGTTGGCCGATGACGATCAGCGTCCTCTGCTCACGGATTGGCGCGCCCCAGCTGCCGAGCCGTTCTATCAGGCCACCTCCGCGGATCCGAGAGGCGTCGTACGCCGCCGCCACATCGTCACGTCCGGACGCGAGGTGACATCACTCGAGGACGACGTGCTGGACCTCTCCGCACTCGCCGAGGGGGACTCCGGTGTCCAGGCCGAGGATGTGCAGGGTGGCGGGGTGCTCATGGCGTCCCTCGCGGCGCGGCGGACCGGTCGGATGCACGACATCGTCGCCACGATGCAGGCCGAGCAGGATGCCATCGTCCGCTCGCCACTTGAGGGCATCCTTGTGGTCGAGGGGGCGCCCGGGTGCGGCAAGACGGTGGTCGCCCTGCACCGTGCGGCCTATCTGCTCTACACCTATCGCGATCGACTTGCGCGCAGCGGAGTGCTCATCGTCGGCCCCAATCGGATCTTCCTGCACTACATCGGTCAGGTTCTCCCCGCGCTGGGCGAGACAGCAGCGGTGCTCGCGACCCCGGGGCAGCTCTATCCCGGCGTGGATGCGACCGCCTGGGAGCCTGCGGAGATCGCCGCGGTGAAGGGACGCGCGTCGATGGCTGACGTCATCCATCGCGCTGTGCGAGCGCGTCAGCGCGTCCCCGACGGCCCGCGCCGACTCGACGTCGGGGGCACCACCATCACGCTCACCCCGGAGATGGTGATCTCCGCACGTGATCGCGCGCGAGCGTCGCGGCGGCCGCACAATGTCGCGCGGCGGACCTTCGCGCTCGCCCTTCTCGACTCCCTGGCCAGGGAGTTGGCCGAGGCACGCCACGTGGATTTCGAGGGCTACCGCGACATCCTCATCGGCGACCTGCGCGATGCGCGTGACGTGCGTCGCGAGGTCAACCTCGCCTGGATGCCGGTCACCCCCGAGCGGCTGATCGCGGACCTCTACGCCGATCCCGCACGCCTCGCTGCCGCGGCACCGAGCATGCGCGCGGATGACCGTGCGCTCCTGGCGCGTCCGCGCGGGGCTGCCTGGACGACCGCGGACGTGCCTCTGCTCGATGAAGCAGCCGAGCTGCTGGGCGAGGAGGACGAGGCCGAGCGCCAGGCGCAGGCCCGGGCCGATGCGGAGCGGCGAGCAGAGCAGGAGTACGCCGAGTCGGTGCTGGAGATGACCGGCACGCGAGGCGTCTCCGCCGAGCAACTGCTCGACAGGTACTCCGGACCGCGCGAGATCCTCTCGGTGGCCGACCGCGCATCGGAGGATCGTGAGTGGGTCTACGGCCACATCGTGATCGACGAGGCCCAGGAGTTGTCGCCGATGACCTGGCGCGTCCTTGCGCGGCGGTGTCCCTCGCTATCGATGACCGTCGTCGGCGACCTCGACCAGACGGCATCGGCCGCGGGTGCACAGGACTGGGCGACCGCGCTGCGCGACATCACAAAGTCGCGACATCGCACGGAGCAGCGGTGGCGCGTGGAGAGACTCACTGTCAACTACCGCACCCCACGGCCCTTCATGGACCTCGCGCGGGAGGTGCTACTCGCGTGCGGCCGTGAGCCGGCACCCGTCGAGTCGATCCGCGATGGCGAGGAGCCCGTGATCGTTGCTGTCCCCGAGCCCGGTGACATCGCTGAGGCGGTGGTGGCTGCAGCTCAGCGGCAGGATGCGGGACGCGTTGCCGTGATCACCGCCCCCTCGCTCGTGGAGGGGATCGAGGACCGGCTGCGTGCGGTGCTTCCCGCAGGGATGGTCGGCCATGGTGATGACCGGCTGGATGCCGTCGTCTCCGTGCTCACCGTGGGTCAGGCGAAGGGGCTGGAGTTCGACGATGTCTTCGTCGTCGAACCCGACCTCATCGACGCCGAGGGGGCGCGTCGGGGCACTGACCTCTACGTCGCCTTGACCCGTCCTACCCGGTCGCTCACCGTGGCCTACACGGGCGACTACCCGCGGTGCCTGCCCGCTAGGACTTGAGAGCGTCGATCACGCACTGACCGGTGCTCACGAGGGCGGAGAAGCCGTCCTCCTCGGGCAGGAAGGTCGTGACGACACCGTCCTCGATCACCATGGCGTAGCGCTTCGACCGCTTGCCCATGCCCGCGCGAGAGGCATCGACCCCCATGCCGACGGCCTCGGTGAACTCGGCATTGCCGTCGGAGACCAGGGTGATCTCCGGCCCGACACCCTGGGAGGCACCCCAGGCCGCCATCACGAAGGGGTCGTTGACCGAGAGGCAGACGATGCGATCGACCCCCGCCGAGGCGAGGTCGCTGGCGGTGTCGACGTAGGAGGGCAGATGGACATTGGAGCAGGTGGGAGTGAAGGCGCCGGGCACCGCGAAGAGCACGACTCGGCCCGACCCCAGCAGCTCGGCACTGGCGACGGGATCGGCACCCGCCTCGGTCACCACGCGCAAAGTCGCGTCGGGGATGCGGTCGCCCACATTGATGCTCATGATGCCGTCCTTGGCAGGTCTAGTGGCCTGAGCCACCCGCGGGAGCCCTCCCGCGTAGGAGCACGATAGCGACGATGACACCGATGAGCGACACGGCGATCGTCGGCCACATGGCCATGCCCACCGCGCTGTCGAAGACATCGGTGATCACCTTTTGGGCGTCGCCGGGGATCAGCGAGGCGACGTCCTTCAACTGCAGGCCGCCGGTGAGCACGTCGAGCACCTTGGCGAGGGTCTCGGCGGGGGGATTGCTGAGGATGGATTGCAGTTGGTCGCGGGCGCTGCTCTGGAAGACAGCCGTGCCGACAGCGACCCCGAGCGAGCCGCCGATCATCGACGCTGCCTTGAAGACGCCGGAGACCACGCCTTCGCCGGCATCGCCCGGGTTCTCGACGGCCGTCGCTGCGCACGGCGTGATCTGCAGGCCGATCCCCACGCCGATGAGGATGAAGGGCGCGATCAACTGCGTGTAGGAGCCGGAGAGATCCAGGAGCAGGAAGGCCGCGACGGCGAGGCAGGCCATGCCGATTGCGGTCGGCCAGGCGGGCCCGAATCGGTGACCGAGCCAGGTGCCCAGCGGGTTGATGATGAGGATCGGAATCGTCGCCGGGAGGAGCAGGAGGCCCGCCTGGAGCGGGTCGTAACCCTCCACCACCTGCAGGTAGAGCGCCATGAAGAAGATCACGCCGCCGAAGACGAAGTTTGCGATGAGGTTGGCAAGGACGGCGCCGTCGAAGCGTCGCATGCGGAAGACCGAGAGCTTGATCACCGGAGCCTTGACTCGGCGCTCAATGAGGACGAAGAGGACGAGCAGCAGGATCGATCCGATGATCATGCCGGCGAAGGCAGCCGTGGGCAGGGTGTCGAACTGCACCAGCGCCCACGACAGCAGGAAAATGCTTCCCACCAGCGTGACGACGCCGGGGATATCGATGCGTCGCACGGCGTTGGCGTCGCGCGTCTCAGGAGTTGCCCACCAGGTGAGCGCGAGGGCAGCAATGCCAATGGGGAGGTTGATCCAGAAGATCCATCGCCAGGACAGCCCCTCGACAATGGCGCCGCCGACCAGCGGCCCGAGCGCCTGGGCACCCCAGCAGACGGCGATCCACGCGGCGATTGCCGTGTCGCGTTGCTTGCCGGTGAAGATGACGGCGATCATCGCGAGCGCAGTCGGCAGGATGGCTGCGGCCCCGATTCCCTCGATTACGCGCCCGATGATCAAGACGATCGGGGAAGGAGCGAGCGCGGCGACGACTGACCCGACGATGATGAGGATGGTGCCGATCGCGAAGATCAGGCGCCGTCCGTAGATATCGCCGACTCGACCGCCCACGATGATGAGCGCCCCCGCGAGGAAGTAGCCGTTGACCGCCCACTGGAGGGTGTCCATGGTGCCGCCCAGGTCTCGGGCGATGGTGGGCAGCGCGATGGAGATATCGCTCGCCGTCACCCACACCAGGGCCGTGACGAGGCACAGTCCGAGGAGGGACCACCAGCGGCGCTCGGTGCCCGGCGGGGTCGCGGCGTCTGTCGTGGGGGACTGGGAGGCCATCCAGGCACTCTAAGGGCCGCCCGCTCGATCAGCGTTTATCCGCGCTGACGACGTACCCTCTGGGTGTGGCCCGCATCGTCGTGATCGTGATCGCCGTGGTCACCCTTGGCGTGGTGGGCACCCTGGTGTGGGGGGCCTGGCGCAGTGACGATGGCACCGCCATCGACGATTTGCCGACTGTCTCCGAGGTGGTGGCTGCTCAAGCCCATCGGCATGGCGTCAACCTGCCCGAGCTCACGGATGCCGATCGCGCACGGCTGTCAGCCCCGCCGACGGCGGGCTCCTCCATGTCGCCCTATGACCAGGTGCTGGGCCAGCTCATCGCCGTTCGCGATTCCGCAGGAGTCGACGAAGCCGTCGCCATCCTGGGTGAGGTTGCCCTGCAGAGTGAGACGGTCGCCACGGAGTGCACCCGGCTCTACGCCGAGCTCACGATGAGCGCTCCCTCGTCCCTGCCGGTGTCCCAGACCTGCCCTGCTGCGTGACCGGGTGGTCCGTGACACCATCCGCACATGAAGCGCATGAAGGTGGTCATCATCGGAGCCGGCTTCGCCGGCCTGGATGCGGCCAAGTTGCTGCGCAAATCGCCGCGGATCGACGTCGTCCTCGTGGATCGACATCCCTACCAGCTCTTCAGCCCGCTGCTCTATCAGGTTGCCACCGGGGCACTCCCCGAGGATGACATCGCCTATCCCGTCCGCGCAGCCATCCCCGGCGTGACCTTCATTCGTGGCGACGTCGTGCGCATTGATCCGCAGGCCCATCGGGTGCGTCTCTACGACGGCCAGGAGATCGGCTACGACCAACTGGTGATCGCCACCGGCAGCGTCGGGACGACGTTCGGGATCCCCGGGGTGGAAGAGCACGCACTGCAGATGAAGTCGATCGCCGATGCTCGGCGCATCAAGTCGCGGCTACTCAATACCTATGAAGAGGTGCAGGAGGGTCGTCTCCCACGTGAGGCTCTGCGTGTCGTCGTGGTCGGCGGCGGACCCACGGGAGTCGAGGTGAGCGGAGCGGTCGCCGAACTCCAGTCGAGTCTTGTGCGTGAGTACCCCGACATCGCAGACAAGGCGACCGTCAGCCTGGTCGAGGCGGGTCCGCGCCTCTTGCCGTCCTTCTCCGAGGAGTCGAGCGCGCACGCCAAGGAGGAGCTCGAGCAGCTCGGTGTCACGGTCAAGGTCGACACCGCGGTCGACCGGATGTACGAGCGCGACGTGCACCTCAAGAACGGCGAGATCCTCCCCGCCGGCACGGTCGTCTGGGCCGCGGGTGTCGCTGCACCGGAGAGGTGGGCGGACCTCGGTCAGACCGGACCCTCTCGTCGCCTCATCGTCGATGAGTTCCTGAGACTTCCGGGTGCTCCTGATGTGTGGGTGATCGGCGACACCGCGGCCTTCAGCACCGACGGCGGCTCGCCCCTTCCCATGGTGGCGCCCGTGGCGATGCAAATGGGTCGTCACGCCGCCCGCAACATCATCGCGCTCGCAACCGGCAAGCTCATGGAGCCCTTTCGATACCTCGACAAGGGTCAGATGGCCACGATCGGGCGCCGCCGCGCGGTCGCCGAGACACCGCAGGGATTGCGACTGCATGGCACACCGGCATGGCTTGCATGGCTCGGGCTTCACGTCGTCTATCTCGCCGGCGGTCGCAACCGCGTGAGCGTGCTTGCAGACTGGGCTTGGAACTACCTTGCGTGGAGCATTGGTCCGCGCCGGGCCATCATCGAGTAGCACCCTCCGCTCCGGGTAGTGTCCGCGCACGTGGGATGGCGCGAGGCATGGCAGCGGATCGTCCCCTCGCGCACGATCCCGCGCACCCGATGGCGCAGTGAAGGCTCCCGGTGGCGTAGTGGCCCCATGACTTTTGTCGTCCTCATCGCCGGGCTCTGGATCTTCGGCACCGGTGAGGCGATGCTCTTCGACGCCGCCCTGGGCAATGCCCCGTGGACCGTCTTCGCTCAGGGCGTGTCCGTCCGCACCGGCATCACGATCGGTCTGGCCACCTTCTTCACGAGTGTCGTCGTGCTCCTCATGTGGATTCCCCTCCGCGAGCGGCCAGGGCTGGGGACGATCGCCAACGCTGTTGTGATCGCGACCGCGCTCCAGGTGATGATCGGCGTGCTGCCGACGCCGGAGTCCTTCGGCTGGCGGCTCGCCCAGGTGATCGTCGGCATCGCTCTCGTGGGTATCGGCAGCGGGCTCTATCTCACGACGAATCTTGGGCCTGGACCGCGTGATGGGCTCATGACCGGGATCCACCAGCGCACGGGAATCGCGGTCACTCCCGTACGCCTGTCGATCGAAGTCGTCGTTCTCCTCATCGGTTGGCTTCTCGGTGGCACCGTCGGCATCGGCACGGTGCTCTTCGCACTGCTGATTGGTCCCTCGGTGGGCTACGGACTGCGCCTTGTGGGGTGGCTCGCGGGTGCTCGGGAGGAGATGCCTCCGGGGGACGTGCATCCTGAACTCGAAGCCTGACCACTACTCTGCCCGCGTGGACGAACTCACGATTTCACAGCACCTGGCTGACCGGCTCCGTCAGCGCGGGGTAGACCGGGGCTTTGGAATCGTCGGCGACTACGCCCTGCGGCTCTTCGCGGATCTCGAGGAGGTCGGCTTCCCCATCCTCGTCACCGCTGACGAGCAGGGGGCGGCGTTCGCAGCCGATGCCTACGCCCGACTCAAGGGCCTCGGTGTCGTGGCTGTCACCTACGGCGTGGGTGGCCTCAAGATCGCCAATGCGGTGGCCGGCGCCTGGGCCGAGCAGGTCCCCCTGCTCGTCATTTCGGGTGCGCCCGGTCTGCGCGAGCGCGCGGGCGACGTCCTCCTCCACCACAAGATCCGCAATTTCGACTCCCAGCTCGTCGTCTTCGAGGAGCTCACCTGCGCGCAGGCGGTCATCGACAACCCCGCCATCGCCGCCGATGAGATCGACCGCGTCATCGCCGAGGTGCTCTCGCAGCAGCGCCCCGGTTATCTCGAGATTCCCCGCGACATGGTCGAGGTGCCTATCGCTGCGCCGCGCCATGAGCACCTGCGTGCCCACTTGCCGCCTGTCGACGATGATCGGCTCAAGGCAGCAGTCGCCGATGCGATGGATTGTCTGCGTGATTCCGCCACCCCGGTGGTGCACGCCGGCGCGATGGTGTGGCGCCGCGGACTGGGACCGGCTCTCACCGAGGCCGCCGAGCGACTCCAGGTTCCCGTCGCGACGAGTTCCCTCGCCAAGGGGCTCTTCCCTGAGCGCCACCCGCTGTCCCTGGGCGTCTACATGGGTGCGGTGTCATCACCCGAGGTCGTCGAGCGCGTCGAGGGTGCGAGCACCGTCGTGAGTTTCGGCGTGCTCAACACCGACCTCACGATGGGTGCCTTCACCGCTCACCTCGATCCGCACCGCCACATCGACGCGCAGGACACCGAGGTCACGATCGGCCTGCGCACCTACAAGGACGTCCCGCTGTGGGCCTTCCTGCCCGCGCTGGCCAAGGCTGCGAGCGGCCAGGGCGAGGTCGTGACGTCGTCCTTGCATCCGCGTCCCGACTTCACCCCGGAGATCGGTACGCCCCTGAGCGTTGCCCGTGTGATCGCCGCCGTCGACGCTCACCTGGACGAAGGCCACGGACTCCTCGTCGATCCGGGTGAGTGTCTCTTCGCCTCGGTGGACCTCACCGCACCGCACTGGTGCCTCGCGAGTGCCTACTACGCGACGATGGGCTACGCCGTGCCCGGTGCCCTCGGTGCCGGCATTGCCGAGCCGCATCTGCGTCCGGTCGTCCTGGTGGGCGACGGCGCGTTTGCGATGACCGGCCTTGAAGCCGCCACCGCTGCCTTCCACGGAGTCACGCCGATCATCCTGGTCCTCGACAACCACGGCTATGGCACGCAGCGACCGATGAAGGACGGTGCCTTCAACGACATCCCGGCCCTTCAGGCCGAGCTCCTGCCAGCCGTCTTCGGCACCGGCCGCGGCTGGCTCGCGACCACCGAGGATGAGCTCGACGCCGCGCTGGCCGAGGCGGTGGCCTCGGACGAGTTGTGCATCATCCGCGCGGTGGTGCCGCAGGGTGATCGCAGCCCCGCGCTCCTGCGACTTACCGACGCTCTCGGCAAGCGCGTCTAGCGCGTGCTGCGCGCATGTGTCATCCGAGGGCGACAGACGCGATGCCGGGCTCGACGAGACTGCCCAGGTAGAGCCGACCGTCGTGCTCCCGCACGCCGGTGACGTAGTGGAAGTCCTTGCCCGAAGCCTGCAGGTTGTGCACGACGTCACCCTCGCCATCGATGCCGACCACCCAGGTGATGCGGGTGGCGTCCGGCTGCAGTCGCTCCGGCATCGACCAGACGGCGGAGCGCAGGAAGCCGGGGCGCGATAGGAGCAGATCAAGGAGTTTGTTGCGAGCAGATGGCAGGGCTATCCAGAAGACGCCGTCACTGCCCGTAGACATGTTGTCCGGCATGCCCGGGAGGTTGTCGATGATGACCGAGCGCCGCCCGGCCTCGGGGCCGGCAAGGTCCAGGCGCGTCACGCGATAGCCGCCCGTCTCTGCCACGAGGATGAAGGACTCGTCGTCGGAGAGGGCTACGCCGTTGGCGAAGTCGAGGTCATCGAGGAGCACTGTGACTGTGCCGTCGGGATCGCGGCGAATGAGTCGCCCACTCCCCGTGTGGGAGAGGATGTCTCCCTTGAACTCATCGAGCCCGAAGTATTGCGATGAGTCGGAGAAGTAGATGGTCCCGTCTGCGGCCACCGCGCAGTTATTCGTGAAGCGCATCGGTCGGCCCTCGACCGATGCGACCAGCACGGTGATGTCCCCGCTCGCAGGATCGACCCGCAGCAGCCCCCGATGCGCGTCGCATACGACGAGCCATCCTTCGGGGTGCACCTCGATGCCGAGCGGACGGCCGCCGGTCTGCGCGATGCGCTCGACGCTGCGCCCATCAGGCGAGATGCGCAGCACGTATCCCTCGCGGGTGCCTGTGTAGATCGCACCGGTGGTGTCGACGGCGACATCCTCGGCACCGGTGCCGGGAAGCGGGATTACTTCGAGGCGGGCGAGAGCGTCGTTAGGCGCAAAGGGGCCGCGCAGCCCGACATCCTGGGGTGGGCGCCAGCGGCGGGGAATGAGGCGGGGCTTGGGCATGGGCCCATCCTGCCCCGCGGGGGCAGGCTAGGCAGCGAGATCGAGACGCGGCAGCGTCGGGAGCGGCATGCGAGGCCCCGTGGTGCGCTCGGTGAGGCCCAGCAGCTCGTAGGGGCGCGTGCCCACGCGGGCGAACCAGGTGCCGGTGAGCGGGATCGAAGTGCCAGCGGGGGTGGTGCTGATCACGGTGTTCCTCCTTGTGGGAGCGGGTTCGTGCAGGTGTCGTCTCCGTTATAGGGAGCCGACATGTCGCAGCGATGTACTCCAGGATCACCTGCGGCGACAATTGAGCGAGCACCGGCTCATCAGGGCGTGAGCCGCATCACAGGACTCCATCGCCCCGCGCGTGGGGCCGTGGGAGCATGTGGCCGTGATCCAGAGCGAGGGCTCCATCTGGGACTTCATCGTCGTCGTGACGATCGTGTTCCTGGCGTCCCTGCTCATGGGGTGGCTCTCCGCGAGGATCCTCGATGTCCGGCGCGGGCGCCTGCGTTCGCTAGCCGCAGGCGTGATCGGCTTCTTCGGCGGTCTCATCCTTTTGGGCATCCAGGTCCAGGGCAATGTCGAGATCGACTTCGAAAACGACTCCAGCGCCACGCTTCTGCTGGTCCTGGCCTGGCTCGGCTACGCCCTCATCGTGGCGCTGATCACCAGCCTCGTCATCGACGCCATGCTCCGGCCTCGACGGGGGCGGCGTGGATTCCCCAGGCCCATCCGAGCCCTCAAGGCACGGATTGCCGTCACGAGACGGCTTGCCGAGATCGCCCGCATCGCTCGCAAGAACGGCCTCATCGGTCGACGGCTTGCCTCGCGAAGCGAACTCCTCTCCCCTGAGACCGCGCGCGCCCTAAGGCTCACGCTCGAGGAGTCCGGCGGGATGCTCGTGAAGTTCGGCCAGATCGCTTCGACGCGCGACGACCTCCTTCCCCCTGTCATCACCGATGAACTCGCGGAGTTGCGCTCCTCGGTACCGGGACTTCCCTTCGCGACGGTCCGCTCGGTTGTCGAGACCGAGCTCGGTGCGCCACTCAGCTCCGTCTTCACGAGCTTCGACGAGCAGCCTTTGGCCGCGGCGTCGATCGGCGTCACCCATCGCGCGGTCTTGCGCGACGGACGGCACGTCATCGTCAAGGTGCAGCGACCCGATGTCGAGGAGAGCGTCGCCATCGACGGACGCGTCCTCATCGGCGGCGCCCGCAACCTCGAGCGGCGTTCGGCGGCGGCGCGGCGGGTAGGCATCGTGGGGCTGGCTCGGGAGCTCGTGTCCGGGATCACGGAGGAGCTCGACTTCACACGCGAAGCTGCCAACAACGCCGCCATGCGCCGAGCCCGGGTCAGCGACGATGGCGTCGACCTCCCCGAGATCTACGCCGATATGACGACGCGGCGCATGCTCGTCATGGACGAGGTGGTGGGCAAGTCGGTCTCGGATCAGTCCGCGGTCGATGGCTGCGGTGTGGCGCGATCAGAACTCGCGAAGCACCTTCTCGACTCCTTTCTCTCTCAGATCCTCAGCGATGGCGTCTACCACGCTGATCCACATCCGGGGAATGTGCTGGTCGATAGCAGCGGCACGCTGTGGTTCATCGACTTCGGTGCCGTGGGCTGGATCGACCCCGTCACACTCGAGGGCCTGCAGCAGATGGCGCTCGGCTTCACACTGCGTGATCCCGCCGTCCTGGCGCGCGCGGTGCGACGCGTCGCAGGTCAGGCGGGGGAGAGCATCGACATCGCGTCGCTGGAGTTCGACCTGGGCGTCGTGCTCACCACCTTGCAGGGCGGTGGGTTCGACCCGGGAGCCATAGCCGAGATCATCCGCGTGCTTGACCGTCACGGTGTCGGTGCCCCGCCGCCGCTCACGATCCTCGCGCGGGCGATCTTGACCTTGGACGGCACGCTGCGCGCCCTCGACCCCGACTTCCGCATGGGCCCCGCGGCGCAGGAGCGGATGGGCGAGATCGTCGCCCATCAGGAGCTCGATCCGCGCGATCAGCTCACCCGCGAGCTCGTCCGGGCGCTGCCCATCCTGCGCTCCATGCCCCAGGTGGGCGAAGACCTCGCCCTCCAGGCCCGCAGTGGCCGGCTCACTCTGCGCATTGATCGCTATTCCGGAGCTGACGGCCATCGTGTCGAGCACTGGCTCAATCGGATCCTCTTCACGGTTGTCGGCGTGATGGGCCTGGTCGGGTCAGGACTCGTTCTCATCGCCGGTGGCCTCACCGCCAACGACACGGTGGCCAATCCGCTGCGACTCATCGGCTTCGTCGGCCTCTTCCTGTCCGCGGCGATGATGATGCGCGTCGTCGCGCAGATCCTCGCCCGGCGTGACGACGACGATCCCTTCTGAGGTTCGTAGCTCCTAGCGCGTGCCGACAGCGAGAAGCCTCGCGAGGTCACCGTGCACTTCCAGGCCCGCGCTTGTGGCGACAGTGTCGAGCACGACCTGTCCCGACGGGTCCGTGAGCTTCACGCGCAGGGTCGCGTCCAGGGTCTCCTCGACCCGCTCGTGCATTCGGGTGCGCACGGGTGCATGGAGCAGTCCGCCCCGGACTCGCTCGGCGCTGAGTTCGAGCAGCCCGGATGGCCCCTCGAGGCTCCAGCGCACGTGGCTGTCGTCGATCTCCAGGGACCTTTCCTTTGCACCGTTGTACGTCGCCCACGAGTGGAGGCGCCGGCCGAGTCGCAAGCCCACGATGAAGCCGCGGAAGGACGACCGCAGCCAGGGGATGATCGCGACCGACGCGACGAGCGAGGCCTCCGGTGCATCGACGAGATGGTTGGAGTGCATCCAGACGTAGCCGGCAGGAAAGGCTCTGCCCCAGTCCTTCTCGATGTAGCCGCGACCTCCGGTGAAGTCCTGGCGCGCGCCGTCGGCGATGAGCTGGCCGCGCAAGCCGTGACCGAAGGACACGACGCCGTGGTAGCACTCCATGAGCGGCACCCAGGCATAGGGCCCCATGATCCCCGGACGACGCCAGGTCACCGGCCACGGATCGAAGTCGCTCGTGAAGTCGATATCACCCTGCAGATGAGGCAGGTCGAGGTGTACGCCGCTCGCCGAGAAGTAGTTGGGTCCGACGCGCACGTCGAAGCGCTGATCGCTGGCGTTGAAGTCCGACGTGTCGTAGCGGTGGTACCAGGAGCGCCCCGTCGCGCCGTCAAGAACCTGCACGAAGGCCTCGTCCGTGACATCGTCACCGTCGCGCCCGCGGAAGACGCCGGGGATGATGGCCCAGCGCGCCTGCTGGCGGTGATCGACGAGTTTGACGTACCAGCCCTCGAAGAAGCCCCGCCGCACGCCTCGACCATGGAATGCCTCGGGCCGGCGAATCCCGCGAACGAAGGCCGAAGGTTTCCACATGCGATCCACGCTACTGGTCGTAGGCTGCGGCTCGGAGGTTGACATGAGGCTGCTCGTGCCCCGGGAAACACGCCCGGGTGAGCGGCGGGTGGCCGTGGTGCCATCCGTCGTGGGCAAGTTCACGCAATTGGGCTTCGAGGTGGTCGTGGAGTCAGGGGCGGGCGATCTCGCCTTCGCGCCGGACGCCGACTACTCCGCAGCCGGCGCCCTCGTGGTGTCGACGATGTCCATGGACGACGCCTTGGCTGCCGCAGACGTGGTCGCTTCGGTGCGGCCCCTGGACTATGGGAGGGCCAAGCGCCTCAAGAAGGGTGCGGTCGCGGTGTCCTTCCTCTCGCCCGCCATCGACCTCGACACCGTGCGAGGCCTTCATGATGCGGGTGCCACGGGTCTCTCCTTCGAGCTCGTCCCGCGCATCTCGCGAGCGCAGTCGATGGATGCACTCACCTCGCAGTCGCTTGTCACGGGCTATCGGGCGGCGCTGGTGGCCGCCGATCGCCTGCCGAAGTTCTTCCCCCTCTTCATGACCGCGGCGGGCACCATCCAGCCGGCCCGCGTGCTCGTGCTGGGCGCTGGCGTCGCGGGCCTGCAGGCCATCGCCACTGCGAAGCGCCTCGGAGCGCGGGTCTCGGCGTATGACGTCCGGGCCGCGAGCGCGGACGAGGTGCGCTCGATGGGCGCCACCTTCATCCAACTCGATCTCGATGCCCTCGAGGGGTCCGGCGGCTATGCCCGCGAGATGAGCGATGACCGCGCGCAGCGCCAGCGCGACCTGCTCGCGCCCCACATCGCTGAGGCCGATGTCGTCATCACGACGGCCGCGGTCCCCGGCCGCCAGGCGCCGCTGCTCGTGACCCGATCCATGGTCGAGGCCATGAAGCCCGGCTCGGTCGTCGTCGACCTGGCCGCGGAGACGGGTGGCAATGTCGAGGGTTCGCTTCCCGGTGAAGAGGTCATGGTCGGTGAGGTCATCCTCTGGGGTGGTCGCGACGTGCCCAGCGAGATGCCGGTGCACGCCTCCCAGCTCTACGCCATGAACGTCTACTCACTGCTCACGCTCGTCGCCAAGGACGGCCAGGTCGTCGTCGACGCCTCCGACGAGATCA
>CAZLNF010000019.1:0-18385 GCA_964560885.1 uncultured Actinomyces sp.
GGATCACCAATGAGGTGCGCGAGGTGAATCGGGTGGTGCTGGATGTGACGAGCAAGCCGCCCGGCACCATCGAGTGGGAGTAGCCGGGCAGAGCCCGGCTCTTCCCACTCTCGGTCGGTATCGAGTGGGAGTAGCCGGGCAGAGCCCGCCTCTCGGCTAGGGTGGAGACGTGGAATTCGTCTACAACCTCCTTGTTGTCCTGCACTTCATCGGCCTCGCCAGCCTGCTGGGCGGCTTCATCGTGCAGATGAAGTCCCCGGACAAGGGCGTCAATCCCGCCATGCTGCATGGTGCGCTCACCCAACTCGTCACCGGCGTACTCCTCGTGGGAATCGCGTCGGCCGGACTGGTCCCGGGTGAAGAGGTTGATCACGCCAAGATCGCGGTGAAGCTCGTGATCGTGCTCATCATCACCGCCCTCGCCTTCATCGGGCGCAGGCGTACGCCTCCTCAGACGGCCATCTGGGGGACGATCGGGCTCCTCACCACGGTCAACATCGTGATCGCGGTCTTCTGGAACTGAGCGCCCCTCCCGAGGCGCTCGCTGCCTACGGAATCGTCGTGCGCAGGAACGCCTCTGCCAGTCGACCCTCGGGCAGACCACCCGTTTCGGCCGCCATGGTCATCCATCCACGGATGCGTTCGTCGAGGTCGTCCATGTGCGCGGTCTGGCTGTCATGCGCCCGCAGCGCGGCCAGCTTTGCATCGACGAAGTCCGTGACGTCGACCATGTGGTTTGGCTCGGGAGCGCCCATGACCCAGACGTCGTGCACCGTCCATGCCTCGAGACCCTCGTCCCCGAGGAGAGCCGGGTGTGCGAAGGGATTGCGAGCATCGGGGTAGATCGCGAAGATCGCGGCCTCACCCGCGGCCATGTGATCGGGGTGGGACGCGGGAATGCGCGCCCAGTTGCGCTCGGGTGACTGGATGAGCATCCGCTCAGGTCGCACCTCGCGGATGACCCGGCTGATGTCACGGCGCAGCCCCTGGGAGACCTCTAGCTCGCCATCGCGATAGCCGAGGAATCGCACATCCTCTACGCCGAGGATGCGGCCTGCGGCAACCTGCTCAGCCCTGCGGATGCGGGGGATATCGGAGCGGGGCACGGCGGGATCAAAGCCGCCCGCGTCCCCGTCCGTGACGATGCAGTAGGTGACCTGGGTCCCCTGGGCGATCCAGGAGGCCACGGTGCCCGCCGCGCCGAAGTCGACGTCGTCGGGATGGGCGGTGACGACGAGGGCCCGGGCAGGGGTCTCGTCCAGCGATGCGGTGCTCATGGGCTCCTCAACGGAAAGGGGGTCTGACGTGGGCGGATGCGTTCGCGAGCGGGTCTGGGGACGCCCCCGGCGCCCAGGTGAAGATCTGGGGACTTTCCGGGGAAACGCGCGTGACGAACGAGGCTCCCGGGGTTGCAGGGGCTACCTTGGACGGCGTGCGTGCCCGTGGTGGCCCTTCTGGGCTGGAGTCTAAGGGGCCGGTGACCCGAGCGCGGGCAACGGTCCTGGGTGCCTGCGTGGCCCTCGTGGCCGGGTTCCTCCTCATCGCCCAGCCCGCGGCCTCCTCGCCCATCGGCGAGGCCGACCACGTGCCCGATCCCTCCGTCCTCGAGGGGGAGTCCGGATCACCGATCCGCGGCGATGCGGGCGCTGCGGCGCAGAAGAAGGCGGACGCCAAGAAAGACAAGAAGGACGACAAGTCAAAGCAGGAGGTCCCGCTCCCGCCGCCCCCGGTCGTGCCCGACGGTCTGCCCGCCGAAGTGGATCCCCTCCCGTCCTATCAGGGGCAGTACATCTGCGACCCGGCGACGAAGCCTGGCACGCAGCGCGTCGCCGACCTCATTCGCGCGACGTACCCCGACTCCCGCAGCATCTGGATCCCGAGAGACTGCAGTTCCGGTGGTCGCAGCGAGCACAAGGAAGGCCGCGCGCTCGACTGGATGATCAACTCCAAGATCCCCGAGCAGAACGCCCAGGCAGAGTCGTTCCTCCAGTGGCTCCTCGCGACCGATGACAACGGCAATGCCTTCGCGATGGCGCGACGCCTCGGCGTGATGTACATCGGCTGGGGTGACGAGATCTGGGAGTCCTACACCGGCCGCTGGACCGAGCTCAAGGGTTGCTACAGCACCCAGCAGAGCAGTTACGACACGTACTGTCACCGAGACCACATCCACATTTCCTTCTCCTGGGATGGTGCTGCCGGTCAGACGAGCTTCTGGGGTGGCGATCCCACACCCGCCCCCTTCTGTACGGCGTCCCGCGCGCCGGCGACCGCCCCTGCCGACCCGGGCGAAGGCCTGGACTTCGTGCCCATCGCAGCGCAGCGTCTCCTGGACACGCGCAGTGGGCAGGGCAACAACGGCCAGGCATGTCGCCTCGCTGCCCGATCTAGCGGAGGCGCGGGAACTCCACTGGTGATCGACGTCTCCGGGCGCAAGGGTTCCCCGGGACCCCGGGTCAAGGCCGTCGCCGTGCGCGTGACGACACTTGCCTCCAATTCACCTGCGACGCTGCGCTCTGCTGCCACGGGAGTGCTGTCGAGCGTCGTGGTCAATGGCAAGCGCGAACTCGTGTCCATCCTCCCTGTGGCGACCGACGGCACCATCGCGCTCACCACAGACTCGGGAGCGACCCACGTCGTCGTCGACCTGCTGGGCTACTTCGTCACGCCGGGCGGAGACGACCCCACGGAGGGACGCCTCCTCGCTCATGCCAATCAGGTGGTCTATGACACGCGGGTGCTCAACCAGCCGATGCAGCCGGGTGAGAAGCGCACCGTCGACGTCGCGGTCGGCGCCACGACGGATGGACCTCCCGCGGGTGCTCTGCTCACCGTCGGTGTCTCAGGTGGAGAAATGGGTGGCCGTCTGCTCCTGAGGCGCGCGGGCGACAAGCATTCACCTGCTGCTCCGGCGATTCCCTACCTCCGTGGAGCCGCAGCGTCGGTTCCCGTGATCGCCGCCCTTGATGAGGAGGGCCGCATCACCCTCGCCAACAACGGCAAGGGCAAGGTGGATGTCACCATCGCCGTCCAGGCCTCCGCGGTCCGCACTCCAGAGTTGGGGGCGCTGCTGGTCCCGGTGACGCCGGTTGAGGTGCGCCGCGCCACGGCAACCCTGGCGAGGCTCCTGCCCGCACCGGAGCAGGGGGACTCTGAGGGGATGACCGCCGACACTCTCGCCGCGCGTTCGCAGGCCAGTCCCTCGGGCGCCACCGCAGCGGTGCTGCGCGTCTCCGCGTCGGCGACCAAGGGTGGCGAGGTCACCTTCTACTCCCTGACCAAGCCCGACCTGCCCTCACTCGTGGTCCCGCGGCAGGCAAGGGTGTCGGGCCTCATCATCGTGCCCCTCGATAGCAGGGGCACGTTGCGCCGTGACGTGGTGGGCGGCGTGGAAGTCACGGCTCACGTCGTCGCTTACCTGCGCTGATCTCGCGCATCTCCCCGCGAGTGCTGCGGCCTGCCCCCACCATGGGACCCGCCCCTGTCAGCGTCACGACGTACGATCGGCGGGTGCCTGATCTCAATCCTGCGCAGCAGGAGGCCGTGACTCATCGCGGCAGTCCTCTGCTCATCGTCGCGGGTGCGGGATCCGGCAAGACCCGGGTGCTGACGCAGCGCATCGCGCACCTCATCAGGCAAGAGGGTGTACGTCCGTCCGAGATCCTGGCCATCACCTTCACCAACAAGGCTGCTCGCGAGATGCAGGAGCGCGTCGCGTCGCTGGTCGGACCCGCCTCCCGCGCGATGTGGGTGATGACCTTCCACTCCGCATGCGTGCGCATCCTGCGCCGCGAAGCAGGTCGCCTCGGCATCTCCACCAACTTCTCCATCTACGACGCCGCCGACTCCCAGCGCCTCATGTCGATGGTGGTCAAGGACCTCGACCTGGATCCCAAGCGTCACCCGCCCCGGTCCCTGTCGTCTCGCGTGTCGCATCTGAAGAACGAACTCATCGACGAGGAGACCTTCTCCCGGCAGGCAGAGACCCCCCAGGATCGAGTTCTGGCGGAGGCCTACGCCGAGTACCAGCGCCGGCTCCGCCGCGCCAATGCCTTCGACTTCGACGACCTCATTGGATCGACCGTGGCCCTGCTCCAGCTCTTCCCCGACGTGGCAGAGCACTACCGCCGTCGATTCCGTCACATCCTCGTGGATGAGTACCAGGACACCAATCACGCGCAGTACGTCCTGGTCCGAGCGCTCGTAGGCGACGGCACCGGTGGCGTCCCGCCCGCTGAGCTATGCGTGGTGGGTGATGCGGACCAGTCCATCTACGCCTTTCGAGGGGCGACCATCCGCAACATCGAGGAGTTCGAGCGCGACTATCCCGATGCCAAGACCGTGCTCCTGGAGCAGAACTACCGATCCACTCAGACGATCCTGGATGCAGCCAATCGCGTGATCGCGATCAACGGCGGACGGCGACCCAAGCGGTTGTGGACCGATTCGGGCGCGGGTGCCCCTATCGTCACCTACGTCGCTGACGACGAGCATGACGAGGCCCGCTTCGTGGCTGATGAGATCGACGCGCTGGTCGATGATGCCGGTGTGCGACCGGCGGATGTCGCCGTCTTCTATCGCACCAACGCGCAATCCCGTTCGCTCGAGGAGATCTTCGTCCGTGTCGGCCTTCCCTACACCGTGGTGGGCAGTGTGCGGTTCTATGAGCGCCGCGAGATCCGGGACGCCATCGCCTACCTTCGTGCGATCGCGAACCCTGATGATGACGTCTCCGTGCGCCGGATCCTCAACGTGCCCAAGCGCGGTATCGGGGATCGGGCCGAGGAGGCCATCGAGTCCTTCGCCCAACGCGAGCGCATCTCCTTTGGCGCGGCCCTCGACCGCGCGTCCGAGATCCCGGGTCTTGCCACGCGCTCGCAGGCGCAGGTGATCGCCTTCGCGCAGTTGATGTCGGATCTCCGCACGCTCGTGGAGTCGGGCGCCGGTCCCGCCACGGTCTTGCAGGCCGTGCTGGAGCAGACCGGCTACATCGCCGAGCTCCAGGCCTCCCACGACCCACAGGATGAGACGAGGCTCGAGAATCTCGCTGAGCTGGAGTCGGTTGCCGCGGAGTACGACCGTGACACCGAGGACCCCAGCCTGGCGGGCTTCTTGGAGAGGGTCTCGCTTGTGGCCGATGCCGATGAGATTCCCGACGATGACGATGGTGTGGTCACGCTCATGACCTTGCACACAGCCAAGGGATTGGAGTTCCCCGTCGTCTTCCTTACGGGCATGGAGGACGGCATCTTCCCGCACATCAGGTCCTTGGGCTCCGAGTCCGAGCTTGAGGAGGAGCGCCGCCTCGCCTACGTCGGGATCACACGAGCGCGCGAGCGCCTCTACCTCTCGCGTGCACTGTCGCGCTCAGCGTGGGGTTCGCCCATGCACAATCCCGCGTCGCGCTTCCTCGACGAGATCCCTCCCGAGCTCGTGGAGAGCCGCCGCGATGAGCCCGTCCTCACGTGGTCGGGTGCGACGTCAGCCTCGGCCCCGCGCCCCATGGCCCCCGTGGGAGCCCTCAAGCGACCTGAGCCCACTGCGGGCACCCGGCCCGTGGTTGCCCTGTCCATCGGCGATCGCGTCCTTCATAAGACCTTCGGCATGGGCACGGTGACGGGCACGTCGGGCGTGGGCGACAAGGCTGAGGCGACCATCGACTTCGGCACGGTGGGCACGAAGAGACTCTTGCTGCGCTACGCCCCCGTCGACAAGATGTGAGCGCGTCGGGCGGGTCAGCAGCCGAAGTTGCGGCAGGCCCAGGCCGGAGGCTTCGCGGGAATTCCCGGTCGCGAGCCGGTCCATAGGCCCGCTGGATTGGTGGGGGTGAGGGCGTCGCCCACGCGCACCTCGAAGTGCAGGTGTGACCCAGACGAATTGCCGGTATTGCCCATGGTGCCGATGAGGTCACCCGCGCTCACGCGCTCACCCTTGCTCACCTTGATCTTGTCGAGGTGGGCGTAGCGCGTCTGGGTGCCATCAGCGCGCATGATCATCACGAGGTTGCCGTAGCCGCCGTAGTTGAATTCCGCGTACTGCACGCGACCATCCGTGGCGGCGTACACCGGATCGCCTGTCTCGCCATTGAAGTCCAGACCGGCGTGACCGCGCGGCCAGGAAGCGCTGACCTCGCCGAAGTCGCCGCTGATCGGGGTGCCCCAGGTGACGGGATAGCTGTACGCCGGCCCCTCGCGCTCGGCCTTGCGCTCGGTCGTCGAGCCGCCGGTCGACGTCGGTGTCTGGGACTGCCACTGGGCCTGAGTGGTGTGGCTGCGCGCCGCCGTGACGGAGGCGAGGTGAGCGATGCCATCCGATCCATCGAGGCGACCCGCGGTGGCGAGATCGACGGTGGCGCCCGGGCCCAGCGAGGGCCCGGCGCCGCCGGCACCGGCGACCGGGCCGCTCGGGCGGGAGTCGGCGAGGGAGGGAGCACCCGCGGCCAGCACGATCGCGCCCTGAGCCACCACGAGGGCGAGCCCGACCAGGAGCGGTGCGACGAGGCGGCGCATAGGAGCGGTCTACCAGGAGCGGGGGGCCATGAGCCACCTCACTGTGACTAGTGTGACTGGTGAGGCGTCTGATGTGACCTGTGTCACACGCCCATGGGTAAGGGGATTGAGGTCACGGAGTGGGGTTCGGCTCGTCCAGGAGCGCCAGCGTCGTGGCGATCTCCCGGACGACGCGCCCGTCGACGGGCAGGGAGAGGTGGCCGACCCCGCGGACCAGCACGTTGCGCGACCGCAGGTCAGGGTGGTCCACGCGGGCATTCGACTGGGGGATGACCAGCTGGTCGATGTCGGACCAGAAGGCCAGGAAGCGCGTGCGGCAGTCGGGTGCTGGCTCCGCGAGTTCGGCGATGAGGTCACTGTCGATCCGCATCTGCCGGGCGAGTTCCAGCGGCACGATGTGCGCCGGCAGGGTGCCAGCGTGCGGCGTGCCCAGCGTCACGAGGGTGTGCACGCGCTCATCGCCCCCGAGGCGCTGGACAAGGTAGCGCCCGATGAGTCCCCCGAGTGAGTGGCCGACCACGTGCACGCGCTCATGCCCGGTCTCATCGCACACCTGCTCGATAAGCGTGCCCAGTCGCTGGGAAACGGCGCGGATATCGTCCGTGAGCGCCGAGTAGTTGAGTGCGTAGGTCGATCCAAATCCCCGACGGTGCAGACCCCGCCGCAGAAGCGTGAAGATCGACCGGTTGTCGAAGATGCCGTGGACGAGCACGATGGGTGTGCCCGCCGCTTCGACGTCGCCCACCAGAAGGCCGCGCTGCGCGGGGGGAAGGTGCTCGATCGAGTTCCGCTCCTGCTGGAGTCGCCATTGCTCCTCGACCACGCCCAGTGGGTACATCGCAAGGTGTGCGGTGATCCAGGCCGCCTCGACGGCGACTCCCCGAGCGGTGGTGGGAGAGAGCAGGGTTCTCGCCGCACCGGAGCCCCAGGACGCGAGTGGTACGGCGGGGACGGCGATCCGGGGCACTCGCTGACGCTAGTCCGCGCCCACCCGCCATGTCTTGACGACGCTCCGACACGGTGCAGGCGCCCCGGTATCGTGGGGCCCGCGCTCGCGGTCGCGGGGCGCGACGGGTCGTGTCCAGGGAGGCGTCATGCCGGCGAGGATCGTCGTAGCGAAGCCAGGACTCGACGGGCACGATCGCGGCGCCAAGGTCGTCGCTCGGGCACTCCGCGACGCGGGCTTCGAGGTCATCTACACGGGCCTGCATCAAACGCCGGCGCAGATCGTGGAGACGGCCCTCCAGGAGGATGCCGACGCCATCGGGGTCTCGGTCCTGTCGGGGGCACATCTCGTGCTTTTCGAGGAGATCATGGCCGACCTGCGCGCCCGAGATGCCACGGACATTGTCGTCTTCGGTGGCGGGATCATCCCCGAGGCCGACATCCCCGGCCTCACTCAGATGGGGGTCGCCCAGGTCTTCGGCCCCGGGACGACGATGCAGGACATCGTTGATTGGGTGCGCGACCACGTGAGCGCACACGCCTGATCGCCTCCTGCCGGTCCTGTTTGTCCTGTCAGTTGGCCTAGGCGCGGGACCTGGCTCGCTCGCGTCAAGGCCCACCTCAGACCCTCAGCCTTCGTCGTGAGGGGCGATCAGTAGGCTCGCCGACGTCCCCTTACGCGTTCGAAGGAACCGCCCGTGGATCTGTACGAGTACCAGGCCAAGTACCTCTTCGACGCCCATGGCGTGCCGGTGACGCCGGGAGAGGTGTGCGTCACTCCCGACGCCGCCCACGAGGCGGCACGCAAGATCGGCTCGGCCGTGGTCGTCAAGGCCCAGGTCAAGACCGGAGGCCGTGGCAAGGCCGGGGGCGTGAAGCTCGCGACAACCCCCGAGGATGCCCAGGCCCGAGCCAAGGACATCCTCGGCCTCGACATCAAGGGTCACGTCGTACGCCGTGTGCTCGTCACCGAGGCGACCGACATCGCCGAGGAGTACTACGTCTCCTTCCTCCTCGATCGAGCGAACCGTGCCTTCCTCGCCATGGCGAGTGTCGAGGGCGGCGTTGATATCGAGGAGGTTGCCGCCACGCGGCCGGAGGCGCTTGCCCTGGTGCGCATCGACGCGATCACAGGAGTGGACGAGTCAGTCGCTGCCCGGATCGCGGATGAGGCAGGCTTCCCCGCTCAGATTCGCGACCAGGTGATCGCCGTCCTCGTCCGCCTCTGGGATGTGCTGGTCAAGGAGGATGCCACGCTCGTCGAGGTCAATCCGCTCGTGCTCTCCTCGGACGGGCGCGTGCTGGCCCTTGACGGCAAGGTCACGATCGATGACAACGCCCACTATCGCCACGCGTCGCATGCCGATCTCGTCGACAAGGACGGGACCGACCCCATCGAGTTGCGCGCCAAGGAGTTCGACCTCAACTACGTCAAGCTCGATGGCGAGGTGGGCATCATCGGCAACGGTGCCGGGCTCGTCATGAGCACCCTCGACGTCGTCGCGTACGCCGGTGAGGAGTTCGGTGGCGTACGCCCCGCCAACTTCCTCGACATCGGCGGGGGCGCCAGCGCAGAGGTCATGTCCAACGGTCTCGACATCGTGCTCAATGACCCCGATGTGCGCGCTGTCTTCGTCAATGTCTTCGGAGGCATCACGTCGTGTGACGCGGTCGCCAACGGAATCGTTCAGGCGGTGGGCGCGCTCGCTGACCGCGGCACCCCTGTGACCAAGCCGATCGTCTGCCGCATCGATGGCAACAACGCCGTCGAGGGACGCAGGATCCTCACGGAGTTCAACCACCCGCTCGTCGAGATGGTGGAGACGATGGATGACGCTGCCCGTCGCGTCGCGCAGTTGGCCGGAGGTGCCGCATGACGATCTGGCTGGATGCAGGTAGCCGCATTCTCGTGCAGGGCATGACGGGCTCCGAGGGCACCAAGCACACGCGTCGGATGGTCGCGAGTGGAGCGCAGGTCGTCGCCGGCGTCACGCCCGGCAAGGGTGGCCAGGAGGTCGACGGCATCCCGGTCTTCGGAGATGTCGGCGAGGCCATGGCCGCCACCGGTGCCAATGTGAGCGTGGTCTTCGTCCCGCCGCGATTCGCCAAGGCGGCGGTCGAAGAAGCTGTCGACGCGGCAATCCCGCTGTGCGTTGTCATCACCGAGGGCATTCCCGTGCACGACACCGCGCAGTTCTTCCAGTACGCCGTCAATGCCGGCTCGACGCGGATCATCGGGCCCAACTGCCCGGGAATCATCTCACCCGGCGTCTCCAACGCGGGCATCATCCCGTCGGACATCACGGGCCCGGGTCCCATTGGACTCGTCTCGAAGTCCGGCACGTTGACCTACCAGATGATGTACGAGCTCAATGACATCGGCTTCTCCACGTGCGTGGGCATCGGCGGCGATCCGATCATCGGCACGACCCATATCGACTGTCTCGCGGCCTTCGAGGCGGATCCCGCGACCGAGGCGATTGTGATGATCGGCGAGATCGGCGGCGACGCGGAGGAGCGTGCGGCGGCCTTTATCGCCGATCACGTCACCAAGCCCGTCGTCGGCTATGTCGCGGGCTTCACGGCCCCGGAGGGCAAGACGATGGGTCACGCAGGCGCCATCGTCTCGGGTTCATCGGGCACCGCGGCAGCCAAGAAGGAGGCCCTCGAGGCCGTGGGCGTACGCGTGGGCCAGACCCCGAGTGAGACCGCACGGCTCATGCGCGCGCTCCTGCGGGGCTGATTCCCTCACTGCGGTAACGGCTGATTCTCCTGGGACTCCCGATGCCCGCGTGCCGTTACGAGGGCGGGGCGTCCTTGGCTGACAGTCTTGTCCGGTGAGTCTCACCGCGCGTTCCGGCAAGCCCGCAAGGGGCGGCTCTGCCGACCTCTCGGGCCCCGCGGGGCAGGCGCCCTCTGCGCCGCTGCCCCTCGTGGTGGCCGGTGGAGCAGCGGGGGCGGCCGCAGCCGTCTTCAGCTATCTCTTCCTCGTCGTCATAGCTCTCGCGGCGTGGATGCTGGACCCATCCGGCTCGCAGGAGTGGACCCAGATGCTCGAGGTGGCTTCCGGTGCCTGGCTCGCGGGACTGGGCGCGGCCCCCACCGTGGCCGGGATCACCCTCACGCTGCTGCCCCTGGGATTCGCGTTGATCCCGATCCTCGCCGTCATCGGTGCTGCGCGCTGGGCGTCGGATGCCTCGGCCGTGGCCCGCAGGGGAGAGGCCGTCGCGGTGGCTCTCGCGCTCGGAGTCAGCTTCGCGGTCGTTGCCGCAGTCATCGCTTCGATGAGCCGCACCCTGACGGTCTCGCCCCTCCGAGCGGCCCTGGTCGCCGGATTTGCGGCGACCTTGATCGCGGCCTTCGTGGTCCTACGTCGCGCCGGCCTGCTCTCCTGGGACGCATTGCCCGCCGATGTGCGCGATGGTGCGGCAGCCGCTGGCGCTGCTCTTCTCAGTCTCATTGCGGTGGCAAGCGCAATGCTCATCGTCGCCATCGTCGGCAATTTCGAAGAGATGACCTCGCTGCTGGTCCAGCTCGACGCGGGACCTTCAGGCCTCCTCCTGCTGGCCGCACTCTCGCTCGGCTATCTCCCCTCGGCGGTGATGTGGTCGCTCGCCTACCTTCTCGGACCCGGTGTCACCGTGTCGGTCGGCACGGTGGTGTCTCCGTATGCCGAGACCACATCCGCAGCCCTTCCCGGCTTCCCTCTCCTCGCTGCGCTGCCCGGCCAGCCGCCGATGGGGGCGATGCTGCTCCCGCTCTTCGGAGTCGCCGCAGGCGTGATCGCTGGTCTGCTCTTGCGTCGCCGCGGGCATGTCGGCCTGCGCGGCTGCCTCGTCTCGGGGGGCGCCGCCGTCACGACGGGAGCGGTGCTTGCGGTCGCGGCCTGGCTGGCGTCAGGTTCGTTGGGCGACACCACACTGCAGGGGCTCGGTCCCGCCGCGCTCCCGGTGGCCCTCGCCGGCACTGTCCTCACCGCCATCGGGGCGGTCGCTGTCACGGCGTTGCCTGCGAGGCGATCCGATGGCTAGCACCCTGCGCGCTCCGCGCCGTTCCGACTCTCGACAGGCCAAGCCGACCTTCACCCTTGCGCCGATGTCCCGACGCGCGGCGGGCGCCGCGATCGACTTGGCCCTCCTCATCGCCGCTGCCGGCATCGTCGCCTCGGCACTCGAGGGCCTCACCGCTGGCGTCACACGCGTGCGGATCGATCCTCAATCGGGTGCGCGCACTATCGACGCGTCATTGACGTTGCCAACCTGGCTCCCGCTAGCGCTCCTCGTGGCGCTCACTGCCCTCTACACCATCCCGCTCATGGCGATCTGGGGTCGCACCCTGGGGGGCTGGGCCGTGGGCATCCGCTGCGTACGGGCCGACACGGGATCGCGATTGGGCTGGGCACTGTCGACTCGGCGATGGGTGGCTCTCTACGGTGCCGCTGGCCTGCTGTGCTTCGTCCCGGTGATCGGGCCGCTGGCCTGGCTGGTGACCCTGGTGGTGGGTCTGTCTCCCCTCTGGGACAGCACACGACTCCTGCGGGGATACGCCGACCATCTGGCTGACGACGTCGTGGTCATGGCACGTTCGGGAGCGCCGAAGCGGCGATAGGGTCGCAGGGTGCGTGCGCGAATCGTCGTCCTCGTCTCGGGGGCCGGCACCAATCTTCATGCACTCATCGAAGCCGCGCACACGTCCTACGAGATCGTCGGAGTGGTCGCGGATCGTGGTGGCATAGGTGGACTCGACCGTGCTGAGGCGGCAGGCATTCCCGGCGTAGTGGTCGATCCCGGGTCCTACCCCGATCGGTCGTCGTGGGACCGGGCGCTTGCCACGGCGATTGCAGGCTTCGATCCCTCGTGGGTCATCTGCGCTGGGTTCATGCGCATCATCGGCGCGCCCGCGCTCGAAGCCTTCCCCCTGCGCATCGTCAACACGCATCCGGCGCTGCTGCCGGCGTTCCCGGGCGCACACGGTGTGCGCGACGCGCTCGACTACGGCGTCAAGGTGACCGGATGCACCGTGCATCTCGTCGATGAGGGAGTCGACACCGGCCCAATCCTCGCTCAGCGCGCAGTAGAGATCCACGAGGGTGACGACGAGGCCAGCGTGCATGAGCGCATCAAAGTGGTCGAGCGGGCGCTCCTCGTGGATATCGTGACCCGCCTGTGCGCGCTGGGCTGCACGGTGGACGGCAGGAAGGTGACCATCCCGTGACCGCACAATCCGACCGCCGGCCCGTCCGGCGGGCCCTGGTCTCCGTCTACGACAAGTCCGGCCTTGCCGAGCTCGCCGCCGCCCTTGATGCTGCGGGTGTTGAGATCGTGTCGACGGGGTCAACCGCGGCCCGCATCGAGGAGTCAGGCGTCGCGGTCACGGCGGTCTCCGATCTCACCGGCTTCCCCGAATGCCTGGACGGCAGGGTCAAGACCCTGCATCCCCGTGTCCACGCGGGGCTCCTCGCGGACATGCGCCTGCCCGATCACGTCGAGCAACTCGAGGAGCTCGGCATTGCCCCCTTCGATCTCGTCGTCGTCAACCTCTACCCCTTCACCAGCACGGTGGCATCGGGTGCGAGTGCCGATGAATGCATCGAGCAGATCGATATCGGTGGGCCGGCGATGGTCCGTGCCTCCGCCAAGAACCACGCGAGCGTCGCGGTGGTGGTCGATCCCCGCAACTATGCGCGGGTGATCGAGGCCCTGAGCGCCGGGGGCTTCACCCTGGGGGAGCGTCAGCGGCTCGCTGCCGAAGCTTTCGCTCACACGGCCTCCTACGACGTCGCCGTCGCGACGTGGATGGGCAATGTCGTGGCACCCGATGGCTCGGGTTTCCCCACGTGGCTGGGGCAGGCATGGGAGCGTCAGGCGGTCCTGCGCTACGGCGAGAACCCGCATCAGTCGGCCGCCGTGTACGCAGCGGATTTCTCGCGTCCCGGCCTGGCTCGTGCGGAGCAACTCCACGGCAAGGAGATGTCCTACAACAACTACGTCGATGCCGACGCGGCCTGGCGCGCTGCCTACGACCATGGGCAGCCGGCGGTCGCGATCATCAAGCATGCCAACCCGTGCGGGATCGCCGTCGGTGCCGACATTGCGGAGGCCTACGAGAAGTCCTTCGCGACCGATCCTGTGTCGGCGTTCGGTGGCGTGGTCGCAGCCAATAGGCCCGTCACTGCGGCCATGGCCGAGGCGATGGCGGATGTCTTCACCGAGGTGGTCGTGGCGCCAGGGTATGAGGATGCGGCATTGAGCATCCTCGGCGAGCGCAAGGGCTTGCGGATCCTGCGTGCCCAGCCGCGCCCCGAGCGCGGCTGGGTCGACCTGCGACCGATCTCCGGCGGTGTCTTGCTCCAAGGGGCCGACGACCTCAGTGCGGACGGAGACGATCCCGCCACTTGGCGTCTTGTCGCCGGCTCAGCAGTGGACGCGGCCACGATGGAGGACCTTGCATTCGCCTGGCGAGCCGTGCGTGCGCCGAAGTCCAACGCGATCCTGCTCGCCAAGGACGGTGCTGCGGTGGGCATTGGCATGGGCCAGGTCAACCGTGTTGATGCGGCTCGGCTCGCAGTGTCGCGTGCCGGCGAGGATCGCGCACGTGGCGCGGTAGGGGCGTCGGATGCCTTCTTCCCCTTCCCCGATGGCCTCGAGGTGCTCTTGGCCGCGGGGGTGCGCGCCATCGTCCAGCCTGGAGGATCCGTGCGCGACGAAGAGGTCATTGCCGCCGCCGAGGCTGCGGGGGCCAGCATGTACCTCACCGGCACTCGCCACTTCTTCCACTGACACGCGATGCCAGCGACGACGTGATGCAGGTGAGCAGCGGATTGCGCGGACCCGCGTATGTCGCGGGGGTCACGGCCTTTCTCGTAGGTGCTCTGACCGCACTGCAGTCGCGGGTCAATGGAGAGCTGGCCGATACCACCGACAGCGGTTTGCAGGCGGCGATCGTGAGCTTCGGCTCGGGATGGATCCTCCTCACCGTGATTCTCGTGGCCAGCCCGGCGGTCCGTCGTGGCCTGGGTGCAGTCGGCAGCGGCCTGCGCTCGGGGAGTTTGCGCTGGTGGCAGGTGCTGGGGGGTCTGCTGGGGGGATTCTTCGTTGCTGTCCAAAGCGCCACGGTGCCGGTCATCGGCGTGGCGATCTTCACCGTCGCGGTCGTGGCCGGCCAGGTCTCCAACAGCATCGTCGTCGACCGCTTGGGTCTCGGGCCCGCTGGGCGCCAGGCGGTCACCCCGGCTCGCGTGATCGCCGCGATCCTGGCGCTCGCCGCCGTGATCGTCGCCGTCTCGGATCGACTTGGTGGAGGAGTGGAGGGATCCACGCTTGCGGTGCTCGCTGCGCTGGTAGCCGGATTGGCCATCGCGGTCCAGCAGGCCATCAACGGCCGAGTCGGCGCTGCTGCCAGCAATGCGTGGACCGCCGCCTGGGTCAACTTCACCCTCGGCACCATCATGCTGGGCGCGGTCCTGGGCCTCGCTTGGGCGTTTACGGAGTTCGACCCCGGCCTACTCCCTCCCGGCCCGTGGTGGCTCTATATCGGTGGGACCATCGGCGTCCTCTTCATCGCGGCAGCAGCGTGGGTCGTGCAGCGTCTCGGTGTCTTGCTCTTTGCCCTGCTCACCATCACGGGGCAGCTCACGGGAGCCCTCACGCTGGATTGGGTTGCGCCGGCGGAGGGAGTCTCCTTCCACCTCACGCTCGTCGCGGGTGTGCTCCTTGCAGGCGTGGCCGTGGCGGTAGGCAGCCTCTCCTCGTGGGGTCCTCGCTTGCGCCGGACCTGACTTCACTAGGTTCGGTCCATGACTGCAACGATCCTCGATGGGAAGGCCACTGCGGCTGCAGTGAAGGACGGACTCGCGGCTCGCGTCGCCGCGTTGCGTGATCGCGGCATTGCACCGGGGCTGGCGACGGTGCTCGTCGGAGACGATCCGGGCAGCCACGCGTACGTGGGCGGCAAGCACCGCGACTGCGCTGAGGTCGGCATTGCGTCCATTCGCGTGGACATGCCCGCTTCCGCCACCCAGGCCGAGGTGGAAGCCGAGGTCCGACGACTTAACGATGACCCGGCCGTGACGGGCTACATCGTCCAGCTTCCCCTTCCCAAGGGGCTCGATAGCAATCGCGTCCTCGAGATCATGGATCCGGCGAAGGATGCCGATGGCCTGCATCCGATGAATCTTGGGCGACTCGTGCTGGGCGTCGAGGCACCGCTGCCGTGCACGCCGCGCGGCATCGTCGAGCTCCTGCGCGCCTACGACGTACCGATCGCGGGGGCGGAGGTGTGCATCGTCGGGCGTGGAATCACTGTCGGGAGGCCGCTGGGGCTGCTGCTCACTCGGCGCCAAGAGAATGCCACCGTGACGCTGTGTCACACCGGCACGAAGGACATGGCCAAGCACGTGGCGTCTGCCGACATCGTCGTGGCCGCGGCCGGCGTCCCGCATGTCATCAGCCCAGACATCATCAAGCCCGGGGCGGCCCTGGTGGACGTGGGGATCACGCGCACCGATGCCGGCCTCGTCGGGGATATCGATCCTGCTTGCGCTGAGGTAGCGGGGTGGATCGCCCCTATGCCCGGGGGCACCGGGCCCATGACGCGCGCCATGCTCCTCGCCAACGTCGTCGAGGCGGCCGAACGGTCGTAGGCTGCTCGCGTGAGCGGCATGGCAGAGATTCACCAGCTTCGGCCGCGGCGCCGACGCTGGTGGTCCCAGTGGCCGCTGGCCGTGGTCCTGCTGGGAGTGGCGGCCTCGCTCGGGGTGGTCGCCCTCGATCGCTTCAGACTCGGATCGCTCATGCTGGCGGCGAGCCTGGTACTGGCCTTCGTGCTTCGGCTGGTCCTGCCCAACGACCGAGCCGGCATGCTCGCCGTACGCTCCAAGCGAGTTGATCTCATCGTCTTGGGCACCCTCGGCGGCGCGCTGGTGATCTTCGCCCTCTTGGTGCCTCCCCCTGCGTGAGGTCCCTAGCCCCTGCATCAGGCCCAGAGCCCCTGCGTGAGCACGTGAGGGTGCGGGGACTAGCGTGGTCCTCATCGCAGACCGAGGATCATCAAGGAGTTTTCCGTGTCCCGCACCCCCGTCAACGTCGCTGTCACCGGGGCCGCCGGCCAGATCGGCTACGCGCTGCTCTTCCGCATCGCCTCCGGGCAATTGCTTGGCCCTGATGTGCCGGTGCGCCTGCGCATGCTGGAGATCACTCCGGCACTCCAGGCGGCCGAGGGCACTGCCATGGAGCTCAATGACTGCGCCTTCCCCCTCCTCGCCGGCATCGACATCACGGACGATCCACGGGTGGCATTCGACGGCATCAACATCGCGCTCCTCGTGGGCGCGCGACCGCGCGGACCGGGCATGGAGCGCCGCGAACTCCTCGAGGCCAACGGCGGCATCTTCAAGCCGCAGGGAGAAGCCCTCAATGCGGGCGCGGCCGACGATGTTCGCATCCTGGTAGTGGGCAACCCCGCCAATACCAACGCGCTCATCGCCCAGGCACACGCACCGGACATCCCTCGCGAGCGCTTCACCGCGATGATGCGCCTTGACCACAATCGGGCCGTCACCCAGCTCGCCCAGAAGGCCGGTGTCCCGGTGACCGACGTTGCCAAGGTGACCGTGTGGGGCAATCACTCGGCTTCGCAGTACCCCGACATCACCCACGCCACGATCAAGGGACAGCCTGCGCCGGCAGTGGTGAACGATCAGGCCTGGGTCTCCGATGTCTTCATCCCGACCGTGGCCAAGCGCGGAGCGGCCATCATCGAGGCTCGCGGAGCCTCCTCTGCTGCGTCGGCTGCCAACGCCGCTATCGACCACGTGCACGACTGGGTGCTGGGCACCCCCGACGGGGACTGGGTTTCGGCCGGCGTGCCCTCGGATGGCTCCTACGGCATCCCCGAGGGGATCATCTCGGGATTCCCCTGCATCTCGCGCAACGGCTCGTGGGAGATCGTCCAGGGCCTGGAGATCGATGACTTCTCCCGTGCGCGCATCGATGCTTCCGTCGCCGAGCTCCAGGAAGAGCGCGAGGCCGTCGCGGGTCTCGGCCTCCTCTAGTCCCGCACTTAGTCCCGCCCGGCATCCCAACTGACAGGAAAGAGCTTCATCGTGGCGAAGATCAAGGTGGTCAATCCGGTCGTCGAACTCGACGGTGATGAGATGACCCGGATCATCTGGCAGTTCATCAAGGATCAATTGATCCTTCCCTACCTCGATGTCGACCTGAAGTACTACGACCTGGGCATCGAGCATCGCGACGCGACCGACGACCAGGTCACGATCGATGCCGCCCACGCCATCCTGGAGTACGGGGTGGGCGTGAAGTGCGCGACCATCACGCCCGACGAGGCGCGCGTCGAGGAGTTCGGCCTCAAGAAAATGTGGAAGTCGCCCAACGGCACCATCCGCAACATCCTCGGTGGCGTGATCTTCCGCGAGCCGATCATCATGTCCAATATCCCGCGGCTCGTCCCGACCTGGACCAAGCCGATCATCGTCGGTCGACACGCTTTCGGTGACCAGTACCGCGCGACGGACTTCAAGGTGCCGGGTCCGGGCACGTTGACGATGACCTTCACCCCTGCGGATGGCTCGGAGCCCATGGAGTTCCAGATCTTCGAGTTCCCGGAGTCCGGGGTTGCCATGGGGATGTACAACCTCGACGACTCCATCAGGGACTTTGCCCGGGCGTCCTTCCGCTACGGCCTGGCACGCAAGTTCCCGGTCTACATGTCCACCAAGAACACCATCCTCAAGGCATACGACGGCCGCTTCAAGGACATCTTCGCCGAGATCTTCGACGCTGAGTTCAAAGCTGAGTTCGAGGCGGCGGGCCTCACCTACGAGCACAGGCTCATCGACGACATGGTGGCCAGTGCCCTCAAGTGGGAGGGCGGCTACGTCTGGGCGTGCAAGAACTACGACGGTGACGTGCAGT
>CAZLNF010000020.1:0-18166 GCA_964560885.1 uncultured Actinomyces sp.
GGAGCAGTGAGGTGATCGTCGTGTTGATGGAGCGGACCAGCACCTGGTTGACGGCACGGTTGGCCGCCTCGCCATAGGTCATCACCGACTGAGCAGTGATGCCCTTGGTGTCTTCCTTGACCTTGTCGAAGACAACCACGGTGTCGTAGAGGGAGTAGCCGAGGATGGTGAGGAAGCCGATGAGCGTGGCCGGCGTGACCTGCAGGCCTGTCACGGCGTAGATCCCGACGGTCAGGATGATGTCGTGCGCTAGAGCGACGAGTGCCGCTACCGCGAAGCGCCATTCGAAGTAGATCGCCAGGAAGATGGTCACCAGCACGAGGAAGACGATCAGGGCCTGGATCGCCTTGGAGGTGATCTCGGCTCCCCAGGTCGGTCCTACGACCTGGACGGTGATGTCCGTCGCGGGTACGCCACACGCATCCGCGAGGATGCGGGCGATCTCCTGACTCTGGACGGGCTCCACGGGCGGAGTCTGGACGCGCACGATGCCCGCGCCCGTCTCCGTGACGATCGCCTCCGCACCGGTTGCCTCCGAGGCAACCTCGCGAGCATCGACCACAGAGCAGGTGGCATTGGGCACGGAGAAGACCGCGCCGCCCTGGAACTCAATGCCCAGGTTCAATCCGCGGAAGCCCAGGGCTCCCAAGCTGATGAGGATGAGGATGCCGGAGATGATGAACCACGTGCGGCGGCGCCCGATGAAGTCGATGCCGGACTCGCCGCGGTAGAGCCGATCTCCGAGAGAGCTTGAACGAGACATCAGGACTCCACCCCCGCCGTCGAGCGATCATCGATTGGGGCGGCATCGGCCTTTCCGTCCACGGATCGATCCGTACGCCGCAGGCCCGTAAGCCACGATGTGCGCTGCATCCACGATGACCGGCAGATCAGCACGGTGAGCGGATACGTGAAGAGGAAGGCCACGAGGAGGTCGACCACCGTGATGAGGCCGAGCGTGAAGGCGAATCCACGGACGTTGCCGACGGAGACGATGTAGAGCACGACCGCCGCAAGAAGCGTCACGAAGTCCGCGGCGAGGATCGTGCGACGCGTCGCACTCCAGCCCACCTCTGCCGCTTGTCGCATGCTCTTGCCCTCTCTCAGGGCATCGCGAATGCGTTCGTAATAGATGATGAAGGAGTCCGCGGTGATGCCAATGGACACGATGGCACCCGCGACTCCCGCGAGGGTCAGGGTGAAGCCCACGCTCTTGCCCAAAGCGACGAAGAGGAAGTAGGTCAGTCCGCCCGCCAGCACCAGGCTCAAGACCGCCACGATGCCGAGCACGCGGTAATAGATCAGGAAGAAAATCACGATGAGGAAGGCGCCGATGGCACCGGCGATCAGGCCCGCGCGCAACTGGTCGCTTCCCACCGTCGGCGACACGCTCGTCACCTCGACGACCTCGAGATTCACCGGCAGCGCGCCGTAGCTGAGCACGTTGGCGAGGTCCTGGGCCTCCTGCGCCGTGAAGTCGCCTTCGATTTGCGCCTGGCCGCCGATGATCGGCTCATTGAATCGCGGTGCCGACACGACGACACCATCCAGCACGATGGCGAAGGCATTACACGGACTCGGGCCACCGGGGCTGCACTCGGGCAGCGCGTAGAGCTCCTGTGAGGCCTCGGCGAGGGCGCGCGCGCCTTCGCTGTCGAAGGTCAGGCTCACGACCCAGCCACCGACGCCCTGCTGGGGAAGCTGGGCGACAGCGTCGGTGACGTTGGTGCCCTGGATGAATGCGGGCTGCAGGGAGTACTTGGCTGCGCCGTCCGTGTCGCAGGTGCCGAGCCAGAGCTTCGGATCATCCGGGCTGCCGCCCGCCTGGTTGATGGGGTCGAGGCAGTCGAGGGCCGCAACCTCGGACTGGAACTCAGGGGTGTTGTCGGCCGCCTGCACGATCTTCGCGCTGGTCGCCGTGTCATCACCCGAGGGAGCCGGAGCAGGAGCAGTGGTGTCATCCAGCGACGCCGGGGCGGGTCCCAGGATCGTCCACACCGGGCGGAAGTCCAGGAGCGCCGTGCGCCCGACGAGCTCGACCAGCCTCTCCTGGCTGACATCGGGCACGGACACGACGATGGCCGCCCCGTCACCCGATCCCTGGACGGTGACCTCGGCCTCGGCGACACCTACGCCGTCGACGCGCTGACGGATGATCTGCACCGTCTGAGCGAGTTGATCGTCGGTGATCGATGCGCCTTCCTGCACCGCCTTGGGCTGCAGGATGACCTGGGTGCCACCGCGCAGGTCCAGGCCCAGGCGCACGGCGTTGTCCTGGCCCGGCCAGAAGGCCCACGCCGCCACGGCGGCGGTGATGAGCGCCATGATGAGGAGCAGCCGGCCGGGATGCGTCTGCGAGCCGGTGCGGCTACTGCGGTTGGCGGATGGCACGTGTCTTCCTTCTCAGCGTGGTGGTGGCAGGAGTGGGGCCGCGACCGGCCTAGGCGCTCTGGCCCGGAGGATCGGCCGGAGGGGCCGCGTCCGTGGATGCGGTCTCCGGCTCGATGACCTTGCCGATCGCCGCCTTGACGACGCGGATGACCACGCCGGGAGCGATCTCGATCTCGGCATCGTCATCGTCAATGGCCACCAGGGTGCCGTAGACGCCGGCGGTCGTCATGACCCGCGATCCCGGAGCGAGCGCCGACATCATCTCGGCCTGCTTCTTCTGGCGATTGCGGGCCGGGCGCATGATGAGCAGGTAGAAGACAACGCCGATGAGGAGAATCGGCAGCAGCGTGCCCAGGCTTTCCACGAATACACCCCTCGATTGCCACGGCGCCGATACGGCGCACCTGGTCCGAGAGCCTAGCCGGAGGTGTCCGGGAAGCCGAGGAGGCCCTGGTCGGCCCAGGTGCCAGCCGGGGGCGGCACCCCCAGGTGGGCATACGCCGCCGCCGTCGCCACGCGGCCCCGCGGCGTGCGGGCGAGGAGGCCGTGGCGCACGAGGAAGGGCTCGGCCACCGTCTCGACGGTTTCGGGCTCCTCCCCCACGGCAACGGCCAGGGTGGAGAGGCCGACGGGACCCCCGCCGAATCGACGCACGAGCGCATCCAGGACAGAGCGATCCAGCCGGTCCAGTCCAAGCACGTCAACCTCGTAGAGGTCAAGCGCCGCACGCGCGGCACTGCGATCGATATCACCGGTGCCGTGCACCTGTGCCCAATCGCGCACGCGGCGTAGGAGTCTGTTGGCGATGCGAGGAGTGCCGCGAGACCGCCGGGCGATCTCGGAGATCCCGTCGGCATCGATGTCTACGGCGAGGAGGTGCGCTGACCTCTCGAGGATCGAGCGCAGGTCTGCCTCGTCGTAGAAGTCCAGGTGCGCGGTGAAACCGAAGCGATCGCGCAAGGGGCCCTGCAGGAGACCCACGCGCGTGGTGGCGCCCACGAGGGTGAACGGAGCCAGGTCGAGGGGAAGTGCGGTGGCCCCGGGGCCCTTGCCCACGATGACGTCGACACGGAAGTCCTCCATGGCGACGTAGAGCATCTCCTCGGCAACGCGAGCGAGTCGATGGATCTCGTCGATGAAGAGGACCTCACCCGGCTGAAGGCTCGACAGGATCGCCGCCAGGTCGCCGGCATGCTGCAGCGCGGGGCCACTCGTGAGGCGGAGCGGAGCCGCCATCTCCTCGGCGATGATCGAAGCCAACGTGGTCTTGCCCAGCCCGGGCGGACCCGAAAGCAGCACGTGGTCAGCCGGACGCTCCCGCCGTCGCGCAGCCTGAAGGACGACATCCAGTTGAGCGCACACGCGGGACTGCCCGACAAATTCGTCGAGCCGCCGCGGGCGCAAGGCACCCTCGAGGACCCGCTCGCTGTCATCGGCACGCGCGTCAACAAGACGCTCGCCGTCGTCGCCCATGGCATCCTCACCCGTCATCGGCGATCCAGCTGCTGCAGCGAGGCACGAAGGAGGGCCTGCACGTCAGGATCCGTGCCAGAGTCAGAGCTGACCGCAGCGACGGCACGATCGGCATCCCGTGCCGACCAGCCGAGCGACATGAGCGCCGCCCGCACGGTCTCGTGCGCGTCACTCGACGGCAGCTCGCCAGGCCGCGCGACCGCACGCAGCCTGTCCTTCAACTCGATGACGAGGCGCTGAGCTCCCTTGGTGCCGATTCCCGGCACCCGCGTGAGGCTCGCGATGTCCTCGCTGGCGATGGCCTGGCGGAGGTCATCGGGTGACAGCGTGGCCAGGACGGCGAGTGCGGTGCGGGGGCCTACGCCGGAAACGGTCTGGACGAGCTCGAAGACATCGCGCTGCTCGGTGTCGAGGAAGCCATAGAGCGTGAGGGAGTCCTCGCGCACCACCAGACTCGTGTGGAGCGCCAGACCGTCGCCTATGCGCACGGATGCGGCCGTCTGGGGCGTGCAGGCGATGCTCATGCCGACCCCGCCGACCTCGACCACGACGGCGGAGGGTTGCACCGCCGCGACCACGCCGGAAATCGAAGCGATCACCGCCGCGCTCCGACGGCCGCCTGCAAGCGGCGCTCGGCACCTCCGCGCCAGATCTCCGTGATGGCCAAGGCCAGGGCATCGGCGGCATCGGCGGGACGCACAGGAGCATCCAGGCGAAGGACACGCGTGACCATGGCGGTCACCTGGGCCTTGTCCGCACGCCCGCTCCCCGTGACCGCGGCCTTCACTTCGCTCGGGGTGCGCAGGCTCAAGGGGATGCCTCGACGCCCTGCTGCCAGCGCTGCCACGGCGCCCGCTTGGGCCGTGCCCATGACGGTCCGCAGGTTGTGCTGGCTGAAGACGCGCTCCACGGCGATGATCTCCGGACGGTGGCGCGACACGAGTTCCTCCAGCGCGCGCTCCAGCCCCGTGAGCCGCTCCTCGAGGGGTGCCTCGGGTGGAGTGCGGACGACGACCACGTCCACGAGCACGAGGGACCCGCCGGGTGCGCCGTCGACAACCCCCACCCCACATCTCGTGAGACCAGGATCCACGCCCATGACCCGCACGAGCGCCTCCTCCGCGATCCCGCGATGCGGGAGATACGAACACCTGTGCGAAGACTACTGCCCGGGGGCTGCTGCCTCACGGATCGCACGAGCCTTCGGCGTGCCGTCTCCCGGCTCCCCCGCCGCCAGCGGATCGGCTGGACCGACGAGCCCACCGGTGACGGTCGCGAAGCCCGAGCGCATGTCGGTGACCAGGCTGTCGAGGTCAGGCACGGCCCGATCGTCGGCCGAGATGCCGACGAATGCCGAACCGTCATAGGTGACCATGGTGACGTTGACGGCGGCCCCAATGGTGGCCACCAGCGGATAGATGCCCGCGATGCGCGCCCCCGCGACGTAGAGCGGGAGAGGCGGCCCGGGGACGTTGCTGGTGGTCACGTCACTCGCGAGAGCGGCCTGTGCGAGCACGGGCACAGGCACCAGCCAACTGATCTCCGCGAGCGGATCCGCGAGGCGGAGTGCAGGCTCGTGTCTCCATCGAGCCACTGCTTCGTGAGCCGCCTGCATGCGTTCGTCGACCGTGAGCCCCGCGACGGGCAGGGCGATGCGCGCGATCGTCACGGCATTGGAAGCCTGGGCAGAGGTATCGCCCGCATCCCCGCGGAGGCTGATGGGCACATTGAAACGGAGCTCGTCCGCGACGCTCCCACATCGCACGTGATAGCGCTCGAGGCCGAGCCCGACCGCGGCCATGAAGGCGTCGTTCACGCTGCAGTCGCGCTCCTTGGCGGCCCCGCGCAGGCTCGCGAAGGGCAGGTCGAAGGCCGCAAAGTGGTACGTCGTACCCCTCTCCGTCATCAGGGGCGACAGCGGGCCGTCCGGCACCGCCGTGAAGCGACCCACCGAGGCGAGGGTCCCGAGGACTGAAGACCAGGTCCCCACGGGGTCGGTGAGCGTGCCTCGCGCGAGCGCCACCATGGCCTCGCCGACGCGCTCAGCCGCCCCAAAGCCACGACGGACGTTGTCGACGATGTCTGCGACGCTCACCTCCGGCGCACCTACGTCCACAGGCGTGGGCGCTTCGGGGGCCTCCGCTTCCGCCGGGTCGGGCGCAGCACTGAGTTCCACGAGATTGAGGCCGATGAGCACCGTCGCCTGGCCGTCCGCGATCGCGTGATGCAGCTTCAAGAGCAAGGCCGCGCGGCCACCCTCGAGCCCCTCCACCAGGACGAGCTCCCACAGTGGTCGGTCACGGTCGAAGTCAGTGAGGCTGACCCGACGCGCCTCCTCCATGAGCTCGTCCCAGGTGCCCGTGCCGGCGAGGCGCATGCGCCGCAGGTGCAGGCCGAGGTCGAAGTCGGGGTCCGTCGCGAGGCGAGGTGAGGCAACTCCGAAGACTCCCCGGAGCGGGCGCTGACGCAGGACGGGAACCATGCGTGTGAGCCGCTCCACGCGCGCTCGGAGGCGGTCCCAATCGGGTGCCGCATCCAGGAGGACCAGGGCCACCACGGTGGACCGCAGATGCGGACTGCCCGCTGACGTGCGCCATGTCGCCGCATCCCAGCCGGTGAGTTGCCGTCCGGCTCCGGACATGCGGGCCTCCCCTCGTGCGCCAGCCTCGATCAGGCGTCGAGGCTGGCGAGTACCTCGTCGCTCACGTCCACATTGGTGTAGACGTTCTGTACGTCATCACTGTCCTCCAAGGCCTCGACGAGGCGGAAGACCTTGCGTGCGACGTCGGCATCCACCGGCACCGACATGCTCGGCACGAAGGTCGCCTCCGCGGAGTCGTAGTCGATCCCGGCGCCCTGCAGGGCCGTGCGCACGGCGACGACATCGCCGGCCTCGCTCACGACCTCGAAGGAATCGCCCAGGTCGTTGACCTCCTCGGCACCCGCCTCGAGCACGGCGGCCAGGATGGAGTCCTCGTCGACATCGTCGGAGCGCGGCACCATGACGACACCCTTGCGACTGAAGAGGTAGGACACGGAGCCGGGATCGGCCATGCTTCCGCCGTTGCGCGTCAGGGCGACACGCACTTCGGACGCGGCTCGATTGCGGTTGTCCGTAAGGCACTCCACGAGCACGGCAACGCCGTTGGGGCCGTACCCCTCGTACAGGATGGTCTGGTAGTCGGCCCCGCCTGCCTCAGCGCCCGACCCGCGCTTCACGGCACGTTCGATGTTGTCGAGAGGGACAGAGCTCTTGCGCGCCTTCTGGATCGCGTCGTAGAGCGTGGGATTGCCCGCGGGGTCGCCACCGCCCTGTCGCGCCGCGACCTCGATGTTCTTGATCAGTCGCGCGAAGAGCTTGCCGCGCCTCGCATCGACGACCGCCTTCTTGTGCTTGGTGGTAGCCCACTTGGAGTGGCCGCTCATGCGTACTCCCTCACAATCTGGACGAACATCTCGTGGAAGCGCGGGTCACCGGTGAGTTCCGGGTGGAACGACGTGGCGACGAGCGGACCCTGCCTGACCGCAACGATCGTATCCGTCCCGCTGGCGTCGCCCGGCGGGACGGCGGAGCCGCCCCTGTCGGGCGGGGTCACCCTGGCGAGGATCTCCACGTCATCACCCACCGACTCCACCCAGGGAGCCCGGATGAAGACCGCGGGAAAGGACTCCCCCAGCCCTCGGACGTCGATCTCGGTCTCGAAGGAGTCCACCTGGCGGCCGAAGGCATTGCGCCTCACCACCATGCCAATGCCACCGATGGTCTCCTGGTCCGAGCGCGCGTCGAGCACTTCGTCGGCCAGCATGATCATGCCGGCGCACGAGCCGTACATCGGCATGCCTCGGGCCCGCGCCTCGCGCAGTGGCTCCATGAGACCGTCGCGCACGGCGAGCATGGACATCGTGGTGGACTCACCACCCGGAATGACGAGCGCGTGAACCGACCCGAGCTCTGCCTCTGATCCCACCGTCACGGCATCAGCACCGGCACGCGCCAAGCTCCGCAGGTGCTCGCGGACGTCACCCTGAAGGGAGAGAACGCCGATCGTGGGCGCTGAGCCCGGCGGGCCGGCAAGGCCGCCCCTGACGGGCTCCGTCACCAGCCCCGGTCTTCGAGCCGGTGATGGACGGGGATGTCAGCGACGTTGATGCCCACCATGGCCTCGCCCAGGCCGCGCGACACCTTGGCCACGACGTCGGGGTTGTCGTAGTGACGGGTCGCCTGCACGATGGCCTCAGCCCGCTTCACCGGGTCGCCGGACTTGAAGATGCCCGAGCCAACGAAGACTCCGTCGGCGCCCAACTGCATCATCATCGCGGCGTCCGCCGGGGTTGCGATACCGCCCGCGGTGAAGAGGACGACCGGGAGACGGCCGGCCTTTGCCACCTCGACCACGAGGTCGTAGGGCGCTTGGAGCTCCTTGGCCGCGACGTAGAGCTCGTCCTCGGATCGCGCCGCCAGGGCCCGAATCTCGCCCAGGATGCGACGCATGTGGGTGACGGCATTGGAGACATCGCCCGTGCCCGCCTCGCCCTTGGACCGGATCATTGCCGCGCCCTCGGTGATGCGACGTAGGGCCTCGCCGAGATTAGTCGCCCCGCAGACAAAGGGGACGGTGAACTGCCACTTGTCGATGTGATTGGAGTAGTCCGCCGGGGTGAGCACCTCGGACTCGTCGATGTAGTCGACTCCGAGCGACTGGATCACCTGAGCCTCGGCGAAGTGGCCGATACGGGCCTTCGCCATCACGGGGATGGTGACCGCCTCGATGATGCCCTGGATCATGTCGGGGTCCGACATGCGCGCGACCCCACCCTGAGCGCGGATATCCGCAGGGACGCGCTCGAGTGCCATGACCGCGACGGCGCCGGCGTCCTCGGCGATCTTGGCCTGGTCCGGTGTGACGACGTCCATGATCACGCCGCCCTTGAGCATCTCCGCCATGCCCCGCTTCACGCGGATGGTGCCGGTGGCGTGGTTGGGGGAATCCGACACGGTGACCTCTCACGACAGTGGGCGCCGCGACGACCGCGGGCTGGCTCCATCGTAGTGGGACGGCCCGATCGCGCCAGGCCGAGGTGAGGTCCTCAGGTGATCTTGGGCTTCATGGCCTTGTCGAGCAGGACCACCCACTCCTGGCCGATCGCGAAGGGCATGGGCGAGCCATCGGGCAGCAGGAACCGCGTGCCCTCCCCCTGCGAGGGGCGCTCCCAGGTCACCGACCACATCCGGCCATCCCTGAGCACGATCGCGGCACCCTCGCCCACCGTCTCGATCAAGGGGGTGCGCCCGCCGTACCGGTCTCCGTAGCCGGAGTCCGACTGCTCCACCGACTGGATCACCACGGTGGCAGCGCGCTGTGGCCCACCCTCGGTGGATCGCGACTCCTCGCCGTTGAGTCCGACGATGAAGTTGCCGGCCTCCTCATCCCAGCTGAAGGACACCTCCGATGAAGGCCACGTCGCGGTGACGGTGGACACAGGGGTGCCGCCGGTGGGTGGCTCCTGCGAGAAGACGAAGCCGATGTCGCGCGCGAGTTCGGCGTCGGGCGCTGCGGCGAGCAGCGCACGAGGGTCCGCCATGTGATCCACGGGCGACGGTCGACCGGGATCGTCGGTGAACGCCGCGTAGACCTTCTCTGCCGACACGTCGTAGAGATTGGCCGCCGCGATCACGGGGATGAGCTTGGACTGCGCACCTGAATTGGAGAAGGCGATCCTGCCGAAGGGGGCGAGGATGTCGAGATCACTGATGCGTGCCGATCGCACGGGCCCGATGACATCAGGGAGTGAAGAGTTGAAGATGGCGATGAACCGCGTGAGGTCCCATTCCACCTCCGTCACGTAGACAAGGTCCGCCGACTGGAGTCCCGCATGCGGCTGTGCCGGGCGCGTGTTGTCGATCTTGATCGCGAGGACCGGCTTGCCCTCACCGCCGGGCAGGCCGGAGAAGGGCGATGCCCCCGCGGGAATCCCATCGGAGGGCGTCGGCAACGCCGAGGGGCTAGGTGAGGGCGATGCACTTGCCGAACTTGGCATCGGGCTGGGGCTCGACGATGCAGGAGCCGCTTCCTCACCACCGCACGCGGCGAGGAGGAGAGCTCCCAAGACAAGGGGGGCAAGGAGACGCATTGATCCAAGGTACGTCGGATCACCCGATCATCGCGCGGTAAGGCCCGGTGGCGGCGTGTCGTCCATCTCCACCGTCTCTGGCCACGGGGTGTGCCCCGCAAGGCGGAGCCACCTCACAAGCCGCTGCCGCCGCACCTGACGACACGCACGCACGGCATCGTTGTGGAAGCGGCGCGACAACTGCACCCGCACGCAGGTGCCCCTCAGATCGTCGAGCATCGTCGGGTCCGGTGCCGCTTCACGCAGCTCCTCAGCCTCTTGAGCGTCGGGGATGGCCTCGACGAGCACACGCGTGAGATCGCTCTCTGCGAGGCCGCGCGACACGACATCGTCCTCTGACGCTGCACGCGCGCCGTGCGCCGAATCCGCAAGCACCACGGCGGTGGCGGGATCGAACACTCCGGATGCCGCCATGTCCAAGGCCAGTGCAGATCGGCGCAGGAGCTGGGTGTCGAGGGCGTGGAGTGATGTGTCGATGCGCCGATGCAGCCGATCCAGTCGGCCTGCGGTCATGCTGAGGTAGAGGCCCAAAAGGAAGACCACCGCCACGCCCGCGACTACCCACCACCACGACCCCATCAGTCAGGTGCTCCCTCGTGGACCCGGCGGCGGGCGAGCCGACCGACAATCTGTCCCCGGAGGTCTTCGCGCACCGCGCTCTGCCCGGCCGTCACGCTCGCATAGACATCGATGAGGTCGACGCCGACGGTACGCCAGTCGTACGCCTCGGCCCTGCGACTACCCGCCTCCACAAGCCGTGCGCGCGCATCCTCGTCTTCGAGCAGGGTGACCACGGTGTCCGCAAGCGCAGCAGAATCTCCCACGGGGAAGAGCGCGCCACACCTGCCGCCGTCGAGGACACGGGCGAACGCATCCAGGTCACTGGCGATGACGGGTGTACCCGCGGCCATGGCTTCGAGTAGGACGATGCCGAAGGACTCGCCACCCGTGTTGGGGGCGACGTAGACATCCAGCGAAGCGAGGGCGCGCGCCTTATCCCCTTCGTCTAGCCGGCCCAGGACGACGATCCCGGCCCGAAGGGCTGCTGGCACATCGGCAAGAACCTCATCCACATCACCCGGCCCGATGAGGACGAGGGTCGCCTCCGGCACACGCGCCCGGATGCCATCGAAGGCCTCCAGCAAAATGGGGAGGCCCTTGCGGGGCTCGTCCATCCGGCCGAGGAATCCGATCGCAGGGCCCGGCCACTCGCGCAGGGGTGGCGCATCTCGATAGTGATCGACCCGGACGCCGTTGGGGATGAGGACCGCATCGCCTCCCAGGTGATCCACGATGGTGCGGCGCGCGTGCTCGCTCACGGCCACCAGGGCAGAGATCTTCTCCAGGGCGGTCTGGGCGAGGTAGTAGCCCGTGACGAGGACACGCGAACGCTCGATCGACGAATGCACGGTTGCCACTATCGGTCCCCGAGCAGACCAGCACGCGAGTACGCCGAGTGAGGGTGCGAGCGGTTCGTGGACATGAAGCACGTCGAATTCACCTTCGCGAATCCAGCGACGCACCCGGGCAGTGGCCTTCACCCCGAAGGTGAGTCGCGCGACCGAGCCGTTGTAGGGCACGGAGCGCGGGCGCCCACCGTCGACGGCATAGGTCGGGAGGGAAGCGGGATCTTCGACAGGCGTGATGACACTCACGTCATGCCCCATCTCGATAAGCGTCTCCGCCTGATCGCGGATGTGCGCCTGGACCCCTCCGGGCACGTCCCAGGCGTAGGGGCACACGATGCCGATCTTCACGCGGCGTCTCGATCGGGGAAGTCGCTCAGCCACAGTCGCTGCATCATGTGCCAATCGACAGGATGTTCGCCGATGGCACGGGCGAAGGCATCCGCCATCGACTGGGTGAGCGCCGCGACACTCTCCTTGCGGCCGATATCGCCGGGGTGCGGCAGAGGCGGCCTCACCCATCCGTGCAGGCCTCCCTCGACATGCCACAGGTCCACGGGCATGATGGGCGCCCCCGTCATCAGGGACAGCATCGCGGGGCCGGCGGGCATCGACGCGGTCTCGCCAAAGAAGTCAACCGGGACACCACTGCCGGAGAGGTCGCGGTCCGCGACGAGGCACACAAGTTTGCCTTCGCGAAGGCGGCGCAGGAGGGTGCGGAAGGTCTCGTCCTCACCGTGAGGCAGCACCTCCATGCCGAGCGACTCTCGGTAGGCCACGAACTTGTCGTAGAGCCCCTCAGGCTTGAGCCTCTCCGCAACCGTGACGATGCCGCCGTAGCGATCGCACGCCCACGCGCCAGCCAGGTCCCAGTTGCCGCTGTGCGAAGAGACCATGACCGCTCCCCCGCCCGAGCCGACCGCAGCGTCGAGTCGATCGAGTCCTTCCAGCACCGTGAAGTCGTCACGCAGTCGCTGGGGGCTCCATGCAGGGAGCCGGAAGGTCTCACTCCAGTAGCGGAGGTAGCGACGCAGGCTTTCCTGGGTCGCAGCATCGAGGGCAGCGGAGCCTGCGTCCGGGAGCACGCGCGTGAGGTTGGCGCGCAGTTGGCGCACGCCGCGACCGTTCTTGCGATAGGTCCGGTCGGCCATCGCCTGGAAGGCGCGGTCGACGACCGGCTCCGGCATGCGCTTGATCGCAGCCCAGCCGACACCGAATCCCAGGTCCGCCGCAGTCTCGGACAGGCTCACACCCCGCCCCCACTCGGTGCCTTGAGCTGGCGCCTCACGACGACGATGCGCTGCACCACCGTGACGACGCTCAGCACTGCGAGGAGACCGAGCGCGATGGGCAGGACGTAGGGCACACCCAGTCCCGCGAGCAGGGCGGCGAACAACACGACGATGAGACGCTCTGCCCGCTCAGCGATACCGACATTGGCGGTGGCACCCACAGCCTCAGCACGAGCCTTGGCGTAGGAGATCACCTGACCGCCGACAAGGCAGGTGAGTGCGGCGGCAGTGGTCCACGGGTTGCCGGTTGCAGCGGCCCACAGGACGAGCGCCCCGAAGACGCAACCGTCGGCGACCCGATCGAGTGTCGCGTCGAGGAAGTTGCCCCAGGGCCCTGCTCGGCCGGAGAGCCGCGCCATGGTCCCGTCGAGAAGGTCTGCGATGACGGAAAGGCCAATGATGAGCACCCCGGGCACGAAGTCGCCGCGCGGGAAGAACACAAGCGCGGCAGTGCACGTGATGAGCGTGCCCACCACGGTGACGGCGTCAGGTGAGACGTGGAGCTTGAGCAGCAGGCGCGCAATGGGCTCGAGGACGGCGGTCGAGACCTTGCGTGCCGCCGGATTGTTGAGCACCAGTACTCCTCGGCTGTGCGCTCCATAGCGCCTTGACGCACTGACGGCGTCTGCCGGCCATTCCGGCGCTCTCATCGTACGGCCTGGGACCTGCAGACAGGGGCGGCGTACGGCGTGGAACTGGGAGGTGGGGATCGGGAGGTCGTGGATACTGCGCAGGGTCTGAGGAGGACTCTGTGACCATGACCGCTCCGATCGAGCCGGCACGGATCCGCAACGTCGTGCTGGTCGGGCCGTGCGACGCGGGCAAGACGACCCTGGTGGAGCAGCTTGCACTCGCGACGGGAGCGCTCACGCGGCCCGGCTCGGTCGAGGAGGGCACTACGCTCTCGGACACCGAAGGTGCGCTGAGCCTGGTGTCCGTGGAGTGGCAGGGAGTGCGCATCAACCTCCTCGATACCCCCGGCGAGGCGGATCTCGAGAGCGAGGTGCGCGCCGGACTGCGCGCCGCCGACGCGGCGCTCTTCGTGGTTTCTGCGGACGAGGGTGTCGATGCCGCCACCGCGATGCTGTGGGACGAGTGCGCCGCAGTGAGCATGCCGCGGGCCATTGTCGTCACCAAGGCGGACCGGGATCGAGCGGATGTCGAGGCCACGGTCGAGGAGTGCCAGCTCGCACTCGGCTCCGACGGCGGCGTTCTGCCGGTCCAACTGCCCCTCCTCAGCGACGACGAGCAGTTGGCAGGAATCCTCGACCTGGTCTCCCAGCGCATCCTCGACTATTCCGGCGGTGTACGCGTCGAGCGCGAGCCGGATCCGCAGCATGTCGACTTCATCGCCGATGCACGTGCGGCCCTGCTCGTGGCGATCATCGCCGGGACGGAGGATGACGCGCTCGTCAGCAGCTTCCTAGGGGGTGGGGAGATCCCCGCGGAGTCCTTGGCTGCGAGCCTGGACCGGGCTGTCGCGCGGGGGCAGATCCACCCCGTGGTCGTCACCGCGACGACCCCGTTGGGCTTCGGGTCGCTCGAACTCCTTCAGGTGATCACGCGGGAATTCCCCTCGCCCCTCGAGAGTCCGCTGCCCGTAGTGACGGCTTCGGACGGCAGCCCGCGCGTCCCCCTGACCTGCGAACCCACGGGGCCGCTGTGCGTCGAGGTGGTGCGCACCTCGGATGACGCCGACGATGGTCGAGTGTCTCTGGTGCGCGTCTACTCGGGCACGCTTCATGCCGACGCGACCGTGCACGTGGCGGGACATGACCGACGCGATCAGGCAGGCGTCGAGCGCACGCGCGACGAGCATGTGGGTCGGATTGTCAGCGCTCCCACTCCCGTGACGGCCCTGGGAGCGGGCGATATCGGGCTTGTCACGGGACTCGCCCATGTCGTCGTCGGGGACACGCTGTCGTCACGTGAGCTGCCGCTGCTACTTGAGCCCCAGGTCAGGCCCGGCGGGACGGCCAAGCCGCCCCTGTCGGGCTCCCCCGGACGTGATGGGCAGGGACTGGACGCGACCTAGGTCAGGTCGGCCAGGGCCCTGCGTCGCGGCCAGTCTCGCGCGCACCGAGTTGCGCCTCCGCCGGACCTGAGTGACGGATGACCCATTCCTGGGGCTCCAGCGGGCGGTAGCGGTGCTCTGCTCCGCTCACGATCATCACGTCACCCGCGGTGATCTCGACCGTGCACTCGCCCTGCGGAAGGACGAACTGCACCATGCCCCGCCCGCTCCGCACGAAGTGCGCCTCGGTCTCGGCGTTGACGTGCCAGGCGCCCATGCCCGTGTGCTCCGCGCCGGGCTCGGGCGGCTCCGCCACGACGACCACTCGGATCTGGCGCTCGTCCATCCCGAGCACCTCGGCGATGACGGCCTCTGGCGCATCATCACCCGGTGCGAAGACGAAGCGCACCCCGACGGCCGCGAGCTCTGCCTCCAGGTCAACGCCCCCGGGTCCACTGATGATGGCCATGATCGTCCCTCTCGTCCCCGCGCCTAGTCTTCGGCGTCCCAGGCCTCGGCCAACAGCCGTCGCGTCTCCTCAAGGAGTTGCGGCATGGGCTTGGTGTGACCGATCACGGGCATGAAGTTGGTGTCGCCACCCCAGCGCGGCACGACGTGCTGGTGGAGGTGGCCGGCGATTCCCGCGCCGCCGACCTTGCCCTGGTTCATGCCGATGTTGAAGCCTTGCGCTCGAGACACGGAGCGCAGCACCGTCATCGCACGCTGTGTGAGGCTTGCGATCTCGGCCGCCTCGTCGGCGTCGACCTCCGTGTAGTCGGCGACATGTCGATACGGGCAGACCAGAAGATGCCCGGAGTTGTAGGGGTAGAGGTTCATCACGACGTACGCCGTGTCACCGCGAGCCACGACGAGGCCCTCGTCCTCGGCCATCCCCGGAGCCCGGCAGAAGGGGCATTCCTCCCCGGGCCCGTCGTGAGCGGGTCGCCCCTCACCGCGCAGATAGGCCTCGCGATGGGGCACCCAGATCCGCTGCCAGCGATCGATCATCCCGCCGTGGTCGAGTGGGAGCCCGCCCTCGGTCATGCGGGTGCGCTCTCCACCTGGCGTCGTTCGCTCACGGCAGCGAGGATCTCCCCCACCGCCTCGTCGACGGAGACGCCGTTGCGCTGACTGCCGTCGCGGTAGCGGAAGGACACCGCGCCGGCGGCCATGTCGTCATCACCGGCAATGAGCATGTAGGGGACCTTCGACTTTTGTGCCGTGCGGATCTTCTTCTGCATACGGTCGTCGGCGTCATCAACCTCGACGCGGATCCCGTGCGCGCGCAGGCGCGCCGCGACGTCGTAGAGGTAGTCGACATGCGCATCCGAGACGGGAATCGCCACCACCTGCACCGGTGCGAGCCAGGGAGGGAAGGCGCCCGCATAGTGCTCGAGCAGGACGGCGAAGAAACGTTCGATCGAGCCGAAGAGCGCTCGATGGATCATGACCGGGCGCTGGCGCGTGCCATCCGGAGCGGCGTACTCCAGGTCGAAGCGCTCGGGCAGGTTGAAGTCCAACTGGATGGTCGACATCTGCCACGTGCGCCCGATGGCGTCCTTGGCCTGGACCGAGATCTTCGGCCCGTAGAAGGCGGCCCCGCCCTCGTCCAGGACCAGCTCAAGGCCCTGCTTCTCAGCAGCCTCGCGCAGGACCTCGGTCGCCTCGGCCCACACCTCGTCGGAGCCCACCGACTTCTCGGGGTCGCGGGTCGACAACTCGAGGTAGAAATCCTCGAGGCCGTAGTCGCGCAGGAGATCCAGCACGAAGGTGAGGAGCTTGTCGAGCTCGTCGGCCATCTGCTCGCGCGTGCAGTAGATGTGCGCATCGTCCTGCGTGAATCCGCGTGCACGCGTCATGCCCTGCACGACACCGGACTTCTCGTAGCGGTAGACGGTGCCGAACTCGAAGAGTCGCAGTGGCAACTCGCGGTAGGACCGGCCACGCGCGTCGAAGATGAGATTGTGCATGGGGCAGTTCATCGGCTTGAGGTAGTAGTCCGCTCCCTGTCGACGCACGTGTCCGGTGTCGTCGATGTCGGCATCGAGCTGCATCGGCGGGTACATGCCCTCGGCGTACCAGTCGAGGTGCCCGGACTTCTCGAAGAGCGCCGCCTTGGTGATGTGCGGGGTGTTGACGAATTCATAGCCGGCCTCTTCGTGCCGGCGGCGGGAGTAGTCCTCCATGACGCGACGCACGACCCCGCCCTTGGGATGGAACACCGCCAGCCCCGAGCCGATCTCCTCGGGGAAGCTGAAGAGGTCCATCTCAGCGCCGAGCTTGCGATGGTCGCGCTTCTCGGCCTCCTCCAGGAAGGTGAGGTAGGCCTGCAGCTGCTCCTTGTCCGGCCACGCCGTGCCGTAGATGCGCTGCAACTGATCCTGCGACTGGTCCCCCAGCCAGTACGCCGCCGCGGTGCGCATGAGCTTGAAGGCATTGGGGGCGATGTAGCGGGTATCGGGCACGTGCGGACCGCGGCAGAGGTCGCCCCAGCACACGGCACCGTCCTTGGCCTGCACGTTGTCGTAGATGGTGAGTTCGGATCCCCCCACCTCCATGACCTCCGCGCCGCCTTCACTGCCGATGAGTCGCAGCTTGAAGGGCTCGCCGGCGAGTTCGTGCTTGGCCTCGGCTTCGGTCACCACGCGACGCTGGAAACGCTGGCCCGACTTGACTATCTGCTGCATGCGCTTCTCGAGCGCCTTCAGGTCGTCGGGGGTGAAGGGGGTCGTCACCGAGAAGTCGTAGTAGAAGCCGTCCTTGATCGGTGGTCCGATGCCGAGCTTCGCGTCAGGGAAGGTGTCCTGGACTGCCTGGGCGAGGACGTGGGCGGTCGAATGACGCAGCACGGCGAGCCCCTCGGGCGTGTCCACTCCGACGGGCTCGACGACATCGCCCTGGCTCAGCGGAGTGGCGAGATCGCGTAGTTCGCCATTGATCCGGGCTGCCACCACGCGGCGGTCACTGCCCACGAGGTCCATCGCGGTGGCGCCGGCCTCGACCTCAGTCGACCGATCGCCATCGGTGTCGACGATGGTGACGGTCGTCACGGATCCTCCCCGGTGAGGCGTCGCAACTCCCGCGGGAGCGCGTGAGTCCGGTGGGCGATACTGGGTTCGAACCAGTGACCCCTCGCGTGTGAAGCGAGTGCTCTACCACTGAGCTAATCGCCCGATGTGCTGCGGCGGTGAGACTACCGCACCGGTCGAGGGCCTATCGGAGGAGCGGCCCGAGCAACGGCTGCAACGTGAAGCCGAAGGCCGCCACGTACCACGTCGTCAGGGCAGCTCCCACGACGATGACCGACCCCAGAATGATCAGGTTGCGCCGCCTCACCCGGGGATCCAGGGCCGCGTCCGCCGCCTTGCGCGCCCATCGCTTCACGGGGTCCATGAGGCGCCGAGCCCAGGCGTACTCCGAGGCGAGGACGATGAGGCCCAGGATGATCGTCGCCCACC